>NZ_JBKGFP010000086.1:0-71260 GCF_046557535.1 Pseudomonas sp. S1(2024) | reverse complement strand
GGCAAGCCAGCTTGTGTCTTCAAGGTCTCTTAAACTCGAAAGGGTGAGAGCAGTGGATGGCAGACTGAAAGCCAGATGTGCTCTAAAGCACGAGTGGGAGCCTAGTCGCCATCCACCTCTCACTCTGACCTAAGCCCGAACAGTTGAATGAGTGGCGAACTCGTAGTCACAAGCTAGGGCTAAGTCAGAGTGCTCTCACTTCTTGAGTGTAAGAGGGCTTGGCGATGATTTCCTACTTCGTTGGTCTCGACGTTTCGAAAGCGACTCTGGATGTGGGCTTTCTTCCTGAAAGTATTCCCCAGTTCCAGGTCAGGAATGACCCAGAGGGCTTTGCGCAACTGATCGCATGCCTGAACGAGCTTGAGGTCGAACGGGTCTTGCTGGAAGCCACTGGTGGCTATGAACGAGCCGTATTCAAAGCCTTGCGACTGGAGGGTTTGAACGTCATCAGGGTCAACCCCAAGCGCTGTCGGGACTATGCGAGTGCCATGGGCAAAATTGCCAAGACTGACAAGATCGACGCCCAGATGCTGGCGCGGTTTGCCAGGGATTTCGAGGACTTGCCGCAGATAGAGCCTAATCAAGATCGGGATGAACTGGGAGAGCTCATCAAACTCCGTGGCAATCTTGTCCAGCATCGGGATGATGACAAGCGTCGGATGAAACAAACCACTTCAGTTACGGCCATTACCGTTTATACCGAGCATGTCGCTTACCTGAATGATCAGATTAAGGCTTTGGACAAGGCGATTGAGCGCGCCTCGAACGTGCTGGATCGCACGACAGCCATGCGGCTAAGGTCTGTGAAAGGGATTGGCGTCATCAGTTGTGGCACCTTCATGGCCTACCTACCTGAGCTGGGACGCGTGACGGGGCGCGAAATTGCAGCCTTGGCTGGGTTAGCGCCGTACAACAAAGACAGCGGCAAGAAGAGTGGCCCGAGGAAGATCGAAGGCGGGCGTTACAGAGTCCGCAAGGCGGCCTACATGTCGATCTGGTCAATGATCCAGCATGTCCCAGAAGTTAGAACCCGCTATGAAGACCTGATAGCCCGAGGCAAGTGCGCAAAAGTTGCCGCAGTGGCGTGCATGCGCGTGTTGCTGGTGCGCCTGAACGCAATGCTGCGTGACGGAACGGAGTGGAAAGAGCTCAAGCCTCAGGTACCCGCAACCTGATCACGAACGAGGATCGATTTTCTACAAATGCGGGCTTCGCCAACGACACCGCTACGCGGTATCGAGCGAAGCCCTGCCCGAATGGCACGCTTGAAAATAAATTTCTAAAGACAGTTGCTCCCACAGGGATATCACAAGGCCTGAGGCCGGCGCTGTCCCTGTAGGAGCTGGCTTGCCTGCGATGGGCTGCAAAGCAGCCCCAATATCTCAGCCTCACTCTTCAAACCGGATCGGGCACAACTCCACCCCTTCCAGCTTCTGCAATTCCTCGATCACCTGCGGCCTGGCCCGGTGCAGGGTCAGACTCCCCCCCGCCCGCCGCAACCGCCGCGCCTCGCGGTGCAACATATCCACACCCGAGTAATCGATGAAGTTCACCTGCCGTGCATCGATCACCACATGCGGCCCCTGGCAGCGCTGCAGGCGCACCTGCAGGTAATGCGCCGCACCAAAGAAGATCGACCCGCCCACCCGCAGCACATCCGCCTCCCCTTCACGGCTCTGCTGCACCCGTGGCCGCGAGGTGCGCTTCAGATAGAAGAACAGCGACGCCAGCACTCCGGCATAGATCGCCGTCTGCAGCTCCAGCAACAAGGTCGCTGCCGCCGTCAGCGCCATTACCAGGAACTCCGAGCGGCTGACCCGGAACAGCGCACGAATCCCCCGGTGGTCCACCAACCCCCAGCAGATCAGCAGGATGCTGCCGGCCATGGCCGGAATCGGCAGGTGCGCGATCAGCCCGGCTCCGGCAACGGCGAACACGGCCACCCACAGCGCCGAGAATACCCCGGCCATGGGCGAGCGGGCGCCGGCGTCGTAGCTCAGCCCGGAGCGGGTGAAGGAGCCGGAAGACAGGTAACCGGAGAAAAACGCACCGACGATGTTCGACAGGCCCTGTGCGCGTATTTCCTGGTCTGCGTCGATCAACTGCTCCGAACGTGCCGATAACGAGCGGGCGATCGACAGGCTCGTGACCAGCCCGAGCATGCCCACTGCCACGGCGCTGGGCAGCAGGCGCAGGATCAGTTCCACATCCAGCAAGGGCAGCGGGCTGAAGGGCGGCAGCTGGCCGGTGAATGCGGGCACACGCGGCACATGGCCAAAGAACCTGGGCAGCAGCCAGGCCAGCAGGCTTACCAAAATCAGGCTTATCAACAGGCTGGGCCAGCGTGGGCGCCAGAGCTTGAAGCCTACGCCGATCACCACTGTGGCCAGGCCCAGAATCAAGGAAGGCAGGTCGACCTCGCCGGCATGGCTGGCCAGGTCCTGCACGGTCTTCAGCGCCGTGGCCTGGCTTGGCAGGTCCATGCCCAGCAGGTTGGGCAACTGGCCCAGGGCAATGACGACAGCGGCGCCCAGGGTGAAGCCGAGCACCACGGAATGGGAGACGAAATTGACCAGTGCGCCGAAGCGCAAAAGCCCCAGCAGTAACTGAAAGATGCCGCCGAGGAACGTCAGCAGCAGCACCAGGGTGACATAGTCGGCGCTGCCGGCCACGGCCAGCGGGCTGATGCTGGCGTAGAGGACGATGGAGATGGCAGCGGTCGGGCCGCAGATCAGGTGCCAGGAAGAGCCCCACAGGCAGGCGATCAGCACTGGCACGATGGCGGCGTACAGCCCGTATTCGGCCGGCAGGCCGGCGATCAGGGCATAGGCGATGGATTGCGGCAGGGCGAGGATTGCACCGCTCAGGCCCACCAGCAGGTCCTGGCGCAGGCTGCGGCCCGATTGGCGGGGGAGCCATGAGAGGAAGGGCAGCAGGTGAGTGAGGCGATGCATGGGTTATCCACATTCCTTACTGTTTCGCCAATCCCTGGGGGGAGCGGGCATGCCCGCGAAGAAGCCGCCGCGGTGGATGGCACCGGCTTCGCCGGTGTGCGCGGGCATGCCCGCTCCCACAGGGATAGAGGTTTTGCTTGTGAGGTTACAGTTTGGCTTTGACGGCCTCCAGCGCATTGCCATCGGCCTTGGTCGTTACTCCGGCCAACCACCCTTCCAGCAACTCGGGGTGCGCCTTCAGCCAAGCCTTGGCCGCATCATCGAAGCTGATCTTCTTGTCCACAACTTCGGCCATGATGGTGTTTTCCATGTCCAGCGTGAACTTCAGGTTGCCCAGCAGCTTGGCCGCATTCGGGCAGGCTTGTGGATAACCCTTGCGGGTCAGGGTATACACCTCGCCCTTGCTGCCAAACCACTTCTCCCCGCCGCTCAGGTAATGCATCTTCAGCTTCACGTTCATCGGGTGCGGGGTCCAGCCGAGGAAGGTGATGAACTGTTGTTTCTTCACCGCCCGGTCGACCTGTGCCAGCATCGCCTGCTCGCTGGACTCCACCAGTTTCCACTGGCCGAGGTTGAATTCATTCTTGTCGATGATTTCCTTCAACGACAGGTTGGCCGGTGCCCCGGAACCAATCCCGTACAGCTTCTTGTCGAACTGGTCGGCGTGCTTCTGCAAGTCGGCGAAATCCTTCACTCCGGCATTCCACACATAGTCGGGCACTGCCAAGGTGAACTCGGTTCCTTCCAGATTGCGCGAAAGCTGCTGCACATCGCCATTTGCGATGAACTTGTCATGAAAGCCCTGCTGCGCCGGCATCCAGTTACCGAGGAAGGCATCGACGCGGCCATCCTTGAGGCCGCCGTAGATGATCGGAACGGCCAGGCTGTCGATTTTCACCTGGTAACCCAGGCTTTCCAGAAGCACGCGGGCCAAGGCGTTGGTCGTTGCGATGTCGCTCCAGCCGGGGTCGGCCATCTTCACGGTGGTGCATTGCGCGTCGCTGTCGGCGGCGTGGGCCGTGGCGGTACCCAGGCTCAGGGCCAGGGCGAACACGGCGGCGGAGAACTTGTGCATGGCGGCCTCTCTTCTCAATCCAGGGGGGCGGGCTGTGGATAACGTGCCTTGCGCTCGAGGTCGTCGAGATCGATGTGGTTGCGCATGTACTGTTGGCTGGCGTCCACCAGCGGTTGGTGGTCCCAGCTTTTCAGCTTGCCGACGGCCAGCGCCTCGGCCACCAGGCGGCGGCGCCGCTGGCTGGCCAGAACCTGCTGGCGCAGGCTGGGGATATCCCAACGCTGCTGTGCTTCATCGACAAATGCCTGCAGCAGCGCCTGGTGTTCCGGGCTGCCGGTTAGGTTCTCCCGCTCGTGCGGGTCGCGGCTCAGGTCATAGAGTAGGCATGGGTCGTCTTCGCTGTACACGAACTTGTACGGCCCGCGGCGGATCATCATCAGCGGGCCGACGGTGCCTTCGGCCATGTACTCGCCGATCACTTCGTCATGGCCGCCCTGCCCTTGCAGATGGCCGACCAGCGAGCGGCCATCCAGATGCAGGTGGTTATCCACAGCACCACCGGCCAGCTCGACCAGGGTCGGCAGCAGGTCGCAGGTAGACACCGAAGCGCTGACCCTGGCTGGCGCGAAGTGCTTCGGCGCGTGCACCAGCAGAGGCACCCGCGCCGACATCTCGAACCAGTGCATCTTGTACCAGAGGCCGCGCTCGCCGAGCATGTCACCGTGGTCGCCGGAGAACACGATCAGGGTGTCGTCAGCCAGGTTGCATTCCTCCAGGGTCTGCAGCAGCAGGCCGATGTTGTCGTCGATATAGCTGCAGGCGCCGAAGTAGGCACGGCGGGCGTCACGGATCTTGTCCACAGGCAGCGGCTTGTTCCACAGGTCGTAGACCTTCAGCAGGCGTTGCGAGTGCGGGTCGAGCTCTGCCTGGCCCAGTTCGGCGCGGGGCATGGGGATATCCACACCCTCGTAGCGATCCCAATAGCGCCTGGGGATGGTGTATGGGTCGTGCGGGTGGGTCATCGACACGGTCAGGCAGAATGGCCGGCCATCGTTTTCGCGCACATGGTCGTACAGGTACTGGCGCGCCTTGAATACCACTTCTTCGTCGAAATCCAGCTGGTTGGTGCGCACGCACGGGCCGGCCTGCAGCACCGAGGACATGTTGTGATACCAGCTCGGGCGCACGTCCGGCTCATCCCAGTTCACCGCCCAGCCGTAGTCGGCCGGGTAGATATCGCTGGTCAGGCGTTCTTCGTAGCCATGCAGCTGGTCCGGCCCGCAGAAGTGCATCTTGCCCGACAGCGCGGTGCGGTAACCCAGACGGCGCAGGTAATGGGCATAGGTCGGTACATCGGCAGGGAAGTCGGCGGCATTGTCGTAGGCACCGATGCGGCTGGGCAGCTGGCCGCTGACCAGAGTGAAGCGCGACGGTGCGCACAACGGGCTGTTGCAGTAAGCCGAGTCGAAAACCACCGCCTGTTCGGCAAGGCGGCTCAGGTGCGGCATCTGGATCGGCGAAGAGGCGTAGATCGGCAGCAAGGGCGCGGCCATCTGGTCGGCCATGATGAACAGGATATTCGGGCGCGTCATGGTGGCTTCCATCGTTGAGGGTTATGCGAACCGCTTGCCTATCAAGATGCGACTGTGGATAACATGGGTAAAGCCCATGGCGGGCAATGACTGGGATTAGCCCTGCTTATGTTTGACCACCTTGCCAAATTGTCGCTGGATACACTGCGCGTGTTCGAGGCTGCCGCACGGTTGCGTGGCTTTACCGCTGCGGCACTGGAGCTGGGCACCACGCAGCCAGCGGTGAGCCAGCAAGTCAAACGGCTGGAGGCACAGCTGGGCACGCGCCTGTTCGACCGCATTTACCGGGGTATCGAACTGACCGAGGCTGGCCAGGTGCTGTTCGAACAGGTGCATCAGGGCCTGCAGGCCATGGAGGACGGCATCGCCCAGGCCAGTGGGCGTGGCCAGAGGGAAGTGCTGCAGGTGGCTACCGACTTCGCCTTTGCGGCGTTCTGGCTGATGCCACGGCTGCAGCGCTTTCACGAGGCTTATCCACAGGTAGATGTAAGCCTGGTGACCGGTGAGCGCAGCCAGGGCATGTTGCGACCGGACATCGATGTGGCGGTGCTGTTTGGCGACGGGCGTTTTCACCAGGGCGAGAGCCGCTGGCTATTCGATGAGGAGGTTTTCCCGGTGTGCAGCCCCCGGCTGATTCATGGCAAACCCTTGTCAGCCGTGGCTTTGCAACGATTGCCCTTGCTGCACTTGAAGGGCGAGCAGGCTAGCCGTTGGTTTGACTGGGCGGGGGTGTTTCGCGGGTTTGGTGTGGCCAGCCCGCCACCGGCCGGGCAGTTGAGGTTTGATAACTATACGTTGCTGATCCAGGCGGCGATTGCCGGGCAAGGGGTGGCGATTGGCTGGGGGCACCTGGTGGATGGGCTGGTGGAGCAAGGGTTGCTATGCCGGCCGTTGGAGGGGAGTTTGCGCTCGGCGCGCGGGTATTACGCGGTGCTGCCACCACGCAAGCGGCGTGGGGCGTTGATCGAGCGGTTTGTGGATTGGCTGGAGCGCGAGCGCAGCCTGTGACATCCCCGGGGCCGCTTTGCGGCCCATCGCCGGCAAGCCAGCTCCCACAGGTGCTGTACAAGCCTGGAGCATGGCGCCGTCCCTGTGGGAGCTGGCTTGCCGGCGATGGGCTGCACAGCAGCCCCGGCAATCTAGACCACGAAGTTCAGATGCTCGCCCCGGTGCAAATCCAGCTCCAGCATATCCACCATCCCTGCCGCGACCCTGGCCAGGTGCCGCAACGGCTCGGCCAACCCCGGCTCCAGCGTACCTTCAGTGCTGCGAAAATGCTCCATCCCCAACCCGGCCAGTTCCTGCGGGGCATTGATCAGCGTCCAGTGCAAGGCACTGCGCTGTAACCCGTCCACCACCTGGTCCACACACTCCCGCTCCGCCTCGCTGTACTTGCCCGGCTCATCCAGCACATCGAAATCGCCCACCAGCAACAGCCGGCGTATAGTCGTACGCTTCAGCCCCGCCACCAGCGCCTCGCTCATGCGGGCTTGCCTGGGCAGATCGCCCGGCGCCAGCGTCGACAACAGGGCAATTACTGCCGACCCGCCTGCCGCGCCCTGCTCCGCCTGGTCGGCATTGCCCAGCCCGCCTATCTTGAAATGCAGGCCGGGGCGCGGCGCATGGCGATTAAGGTCGTCGACCACGGCGGTGACTTCGTGCTGGCGCGACAGCAGCTCTACCATCAGGGCGTTGCCCAGGCTGCTTTCTGGCCCGAACAGGACTAGTTTGAACACTGGGGTTTCGGCGTTTTTCACTGCATCACTCCCTTTGCAGGTGGTGATGTTTGGACCGCAATCAGGAGTTATCGTGCAGAGGATCAAGGGTTACCACGCCCACGTTTACTACGACGCAGCGACCATGGACCAGGCCCGTGAGCTGTGTGAGGAAGCGGCGCGGCTGTTTCCCGTGACCATGGGGCGCATGCACCAGAAACCGGTGGGGCCGCACCCGGACTGGAGCTGCCAGCTGGCCTTCGAGCCGGAGTTTGTGGGGGTGGTGCTGCCGTGGTTGGCGCTGTATCGGAAGGGGTTGGTGGTGTTCATGCACCCGCTGACCGGTGATGAGCTGGCGGACCACCGTGACCATGCGATCTGGATGGGGGCGGTGCGGCCGCTGGATCTGTCGATTTTCGGGGGATAGGCCTCTATAGCCTGTGCTGGCCTCTTCGCGGGCAAGCCCGCTCCTACAGGTCCTCCACAGCTTTCAGCATCTGTGTTGTCCCTGTGGGAGCGGGCGTGCCCGCGAAGCAGGCGACGCGGTTTAACGGCGGGCGCCGCGCACCCCTTCAGCCAGTGCCGAGCACTGGCTCAATACATCGTTGACTGCCTGCTCGGCACTCTTGGCCTGGGCAATCTTGTCGACCAGTGCCGAGCCCACCACCACGCCGTCCGACAGACGGGCAATGGCCGCAGCCTGCTCCGGCGTACGAATACCGAAACCAACGCTGATTGGCAGATCGGTATGCCGACGCAGGCGGGCAATGGCTTCGGTCACGTGCTCGGTGGTCGCCGAGCCGGCGCCGGTCACACCGGCCACCGACACGTAGTAGACGAACCCGGAGCTGCGCTCCAGCACGCGCGGCAGGCGCGCGTCGTCGGTGGTCGGGGTAGTCAGGCGGATAAAGTCGATACCCGCTGCCTGGGCCGGGGTTGCCAGTTCGGCGTCGTGCTCTGGCGGCAGGTCGACGATGATCAGGCCATCTACACCCGCTTGCTTGGCTTCGGCCACGAACTTTTCCACGCCAAAGCGGTGGATCGGGTTGTAGTAGCCCATCAACACGATCGGTGTAGTCTGGTTATCCACACGGAATTCGCGAACCATCTGCAGGGTCTTGGCCAGGGTCTGGCCGGCTTCCAGGGCACGCAGGGTGGCCAGCTGGATGGCCACGCCGTCGGCCATCGGGTCGGTGAACGGCATGCCCAGTTCGATCACGTCGGCACCGGCTGCCGGTAGGCCCTTGAGGATCTGCAGCGAGGCGTCATAGCCTGGGTCGCCCGCGGTGACAAAGGTGACCAGTGCCGAGCGGCCTTCGGCCTTCAGCTCGGCGAAGCGTTTTTCAAGACGGCTCATGCCTGTTTCTCCTGGGCGGCCATGTGGTTCATGACGGTTTGCATGTCTTTGTCGCCGCGGCCCGACAGGCACACGACCATCAGGTGGTCCTTGGGCAGCTTCGGTGCGCGCTTGATCGCCTCGGCCAAGGCGTGGGAGCTTTCCAGGGCCGGGATGATGCCTTCCAGGCGGCAGGTGGCGTGGAATGCATCCAGCGCTTCGTCGTCGGTGATGCTGACGTACTCGACACGCTTCACTTCGTGCAGGTAGGCGTGCTCCGGGCCGATGCCCGGGTAGTCCAGGCCGGCGGAAATCGAGTGGGCGTCGGTGATCTGACCGTCTTCGTCCTGCAGCAGGTAGGTGCGGTTGCCGTGCAGCACGCCCGGTACGCCGCCGTTCAGGCTGGCGGCGTGCTTGTCGGTGTGCACACCGTGGCCACCGGCTTCGACGCCGATGATCTGCACGCTTGGCTCTTCGAGAAACTCATGGAACAGGCCCATGGCGTTGGAGCCACCACCGACGCAGGCAACCAGGCTGTCTGGCAGGCGCCCTTCCTTCTCTTGCAACTGGGCGCGGGTTTCCTTGCCGATGATCGACTGGAAGTCGCGGACCATGGCCGGGTACGGGTGCGGGCCGGCCACGGTGCCGATCAGGTAGAAGGTGTCTTCGACGTTAGTGACCCAGTCGCGCAGGGCCTCGTTCATGGCGTCCTTCAGGGTGCCGGTGCCGGCAGTGACCGGGACGATTTCGGCGCCAAGCAGCTTCATGCGGAACACGTTGGCCTGCTGGCGCTCGATGTCGGTGGCGCCCATGTAGATCACGCAAGGCAGGCCGAAGCGGGCAGCGACGGTGGCGGTGGCCACGCCGTGCATGCCGGCGCCGGTTTCTGCGATCAGGCGCTTCTTGCCCATGCGCTTGGCCAGCAGCACCTGGCCGATGCAGTTGTTCACCTTGTGCGCGCCGGTGTGGTTGAGCTCTTCACGCTTGAAGAAGATCTTGGCGCCGCCGCAGTGCTCGGTCAGGCGCTCGGCGAAGTACAGCGGGTTGGGGCGGCCGATGTAGTCGCGCTGGAAGTAGGCCAGCTCTTCGAGGAACTTGGGGTCTGCCTTGGCCGCTTCGTATTCGCGGGCCAGGTCCAGCACCAGTGGCATCAGGGTTTCGGCCACGTAGCGGCCGCCGAACGAGCCGAACAGGCCATTGGCGTCGGGGCCGGGGCGGTATTGGGACTGGGTCATGGGGGCGCTCCAGGGCGTAATGAATGAGTGATGGGCTTTACTCTAACCACGGCAAGCCCAGCTGAAAACCGATAAGATTGCGCAAACTTGTCAGAAAAACTCACAGGTAAAATGGCCCACGATCTCCCTCCCCTCAACGCCCTTCGGGCTTTCGAGGCTACCGCACGGCTCAACAGCGTCAGCCAGGCGGCCGAAGCGCTGCACGTCACCCATGGCGCCGTCAGCCGGCAGATCAAGGTACTTGAAGAGCACCTGGGCGTCGCGCTGTTCGTGAAGGACGGGCGTGGCATCAAACTCACAGATGCCGGCGTACGTCTGCGCGATGCAAGTGGCGAAGCTTTCGATCGCCTGCGCAGCGTGTGCGCCGAGCTCAGCCACAACGTCAGCGAGGCGCCGTTCGTGCTGGGCTGCTCGGGCAGCCTGCTGGCGCGCTGGTTCATCCCGCGATTGGGGCGGCTGCAGGCGGATTTACCTGAACTGCGTCTGCATCTTTCGGCCGGTGAAGGTGACCTGGACCCACGGCGGCCAGGGTTGGATGCGCTGCTGGTTTACGCCGAGCCGCCGTGGCCGACGGACATGCAGGTGCATGTACTGGCCGAGGAGCGCATCGGGCCGGTGCTTAGCCCGCATTTCGCCGGTTTCGAGCGCTTGCATGGCGCGCCGGCCAAGGCCTTGCTGGACGAAGCCTTGCTGCACACCACCTCGCGCCCGCAGGCTTGGCCGACCTGGGCGCTGGAACAGGGTTTGGAGCCGGCGGCCCTCCACTATGGCCAGGCCTTCGAGCACCTGTATTACCTGCTGGAAGCTGCCGTGGCCGGGCTGGGTGTGGCGATTGCGCCGCAGCCGCTGGTCGCTGACGACCTGCGAGCTGGCCGTTTGAGTGCGCCGTGGGGCTTTTCACCTACCCCTGCGGCATTGGCGCTGTGGGTGCCCAGGCGCGCCGCGGACGGGCGCGCCGAGCAGTTGGCGCAGTGGCTAAGGGCGGAACTGGCGCGACAGGGCGCTTAGTTGCGTTTGCACATCAGGTATGCCGCCAGCAAGCCTAGCGCGCCAATGGCAACGCCGGCAGTTGTGTACGGGTGTTCCTGGGCATAGTCGCGGGTGGCGATGCCGGTCTGGCGGGTGCGGTGCTTCACTTCCTCGTAGGCATCGCTCAACAGGTGGCGCGAATGACGCAGGGCACTCTCGGCGTTGCTGCGGATTGCCTTCACCGATTTCTGGGACTCCTCCGACGCATCATGCTTGAGGTTTTCCAGGCTTTTCAGAAGGCTCTCGATCTCCGCTTCCATGCTTTCCAGGGACGTTCTACGCAGCGAATTGCGGTGCATGTTGACTCTCCTTTGCAGTATGGACTGTAAGGATTGCGACCTTGGGTCCGCGGGAAAGTGCGATCGAACTTTCGTCAATGGTGACCGCTCGCAGGTAAACCAGGCCTGCGCTGCTAGGCTCAATCTCACCATCATCCGAGGAGAGCGCTCATGACCGATCATCACACCTACAAGAAGATCGAGCTGGTGGGGTCTTCGACCACCAGCATCGAAGAGGCGATCAACAATGCCCTGGCCGAAGCCGGCAAGAGCATAAAGCACCTGGAGTGGTTCGAAGTGATAGATACCCGTGGCCATATCCGTGATAACAAGGCGGCGCACTTCCAGGTCACGCTGAAGGTCGGCTTCCGTATCGCCAATAGCTGAAACACTGCCGGGCTGGATGAGCCCGGCATGATGGGGTATTTAGGGAGGGGGCGCCTTGGCGGGCGCCTTTTCTGATTTCATCTGCACAAGGAAAGCGAGTGATGAACAAACTGATTCTGGTGCTGGGCCTGATGACGCTGGCCGGTGGTGCGCTGGCGGCGGGCAAGCCGTGCGAGGAGCTCAAGGCAGAGATTGCGGCCAAGCTGGATGCCAAGGGGGTCACCGGCTACAAGCTGGAGATCGTCGACAAGGGCGACCCGGCCGGCAAGGTGATTGGCAGCTGCGAGGCTGGTACCAAGGAGATTGTGTACCGCCGCGGCTAATATGCTGGCCTCTTCGCGGGCTCGCCCGCTCCCACAGGCATATCACAGGCTTGAGAGCGACGCTGTACCTGTGGGAGCGGGCAAGCCTGCGAAGAAGATCACGCGGTCTTGAGAGCCTGCGCCATCAGTTCATAGGACCGAATCCGGTCCGCATGCTCATACAAATCACAGGTGAAGATCAGCTCATCTGCCCCGGTCTGCTCCAGCAGCACTTCCACTTTGGCCCGCACCTTCTGCGGGCTGCCAATCATCGCCAGGCCGAGGAAGCTACCCACCGCGTCCCGTTCATGGGGCAGCCACAGCCCATCCATGCTTTCCACAGGCGGCTTCTGCATCAGGCTCTGCCCGCGAATCAGCGCGAGGATGCGCTGGTACACCGACGTGGCCAGGTACTCGGCCTTTTCGTCGGTTTCCGCCACCACCATGGGGATGCCCAACATCACATACGGCTTGTCCAATGTGGTCGAGGGCTTGAAGTGGTTGCGGTACACGCGGATCGCCTCGTGCATGTAGCGCGGCGCAAAGTGCGAGGCGAAGGCGTAGGGCATGCCGCGCATGCCGGCCAGTTGAGCGCTGAACAGGCTGGAGCCGAGGAGCCACATCGGCACCTCGGTATCGTGCCCTGGCACGGCGATCACTTTTTGATCATCGGTACGCGGGCCGAGGTAGCGTGACAGTTCCTCGACATCGTCCGGGAAGTCATCCGGGCCGCCAGCGCGGTCGCGGCGCAGGGCGTAGGCGGTCATCTGGTCGGAACCTGGCGCGCGGCCCAACCCCAGGTCGATGCGCCCCGGGTACAGGCTGGCCAGGGTGCCGAACTGCTCGGCGATTACCAGCGGTGCATGGTTGGGCAGCATGACCCCGCCAGAGCCCACGCGAATGCTCGAGGTGCCCCCGGCCAAGTAGCCGATCAGCACCGAAGTCGCCGAACTGGCGATGCCGTCCATGTTGTGGTGCTCGGCTACCCAGAAGCGGTTGTAGCCAAAGCGCTCGACGTGCTGCGCCAGGTCCAGCGAGTTGCGCAGCGACTGCGCCGGGCCGGCGTCGGCGCGTACCGGCACCAGGTCGAGGGTGGAAATCTTCAGGTCACGCAGCTGCGTCATGGAGCCTCCGCAAAGGTGTTTGGCCCACAGGCCTTTTCAACTCTGTATGGGCACATTCGACGGATTCAATGCTTGCCGTGCGATTGCTCTGAACTTGCCGTAGGCGGCTGACCTCTGAAGCCATAAGCATGTAACCCGAGACCAGGAGGCATCATGAAAAAGACAGCATCGGCGATCTGGCAAGGTGGCCTGAAGGACGGCAAAGGCCTGCTTTCTACCGAAAGTGGCGCGCTCAAGCAGAACCCCTACGGCTTCAACACCCGTTTCGAGGGCTCGCCCGGGACCAACCCGGAGGAGCTGATTGGTGCGGCGCATGCCGGCTGTTTCTCGATGGCGCTGTCGATGATGCTGGGCGAAGCGGGGTTCACCCCGGACAGGATCGACACCGCTGCCGAAGTGACACTCGACAAGCAAGCTGATGGCTTTGCCATTACGGCGGTGCGTCTGGTGCTCAGGGCCAAGGTGCCTGGGGCGAGTGAAGCGCAGTTCTTGCAGATCGCCGACAAGGCCAAGGCCGGGTGCCCAGTGTCCAAGGTGTTGAACGCGAAGATCAGCCTGGATGCGGCGCTGGTGGGTTGAAGCAGTGCAATGAGGGCGGTTTGCTGTAGTCTAAACAGCGTCGGCAGCACGCTGCCCTTTCAGGAGCCGTTTCATGATTCGCGTAGCAATCGCCGTGTTGGCTTCCCTGGTCGCCACATCTGCGCTGGCGGCGGTCAAGCCGTGCGAGGAACTCAAAGCCGAGATCGAGGCCAAGATCCAGGCCCAGGGGGTTTCGTCCTATACACTGGAGATCGTGCCCAACAGCGAGGTCAAGGACCAGAACATGGTCGTCGGGACCTGCGATGGCGGGACCAAGAAGATCATTTATCAGAAGAATGATCGGTAGGTTCAGAATTTTGGGGGCCGCTTTGCGGCCCTATCGCGACACAAGGCCGCTCCTACAGGGATCGCGTATCTCCTGTAGGAGCAGCCTTGCGCTGCGAATGGGCTGCAAAGCAGCCCCAGGTCAAGGAATGCAGAACACCTCGCTAGGCTCGTTCACCACCACCTTGCGGCTGCCGTCATACAGTAGCACCTGCGGCTCCATCACCGGCGCCCGTGCCTCCAGGCGATAGCGCTCACCGGCCTTGAAGTTGTCAAAGCGAACAGTCAGGTAACAGGTACGATCTCGGGGCTGGGTCATGAGGCCGCCCCCATATATCTCGTAATCGAAGCGCACTACCAGTTCGTGCTTGCCCGGCGTCACCTGAAAGTAACGGCCATCTTCCAGGCGCTTGCCGTCGAGGCGGTCGGCCATGATCACCCTGCCGGGAGTCATGGTGTACAGATCGACCCAGGCCTGCTTGGGGTCGACGGGCGGCAAGGGGCTGGCGCATGCCCCCAGTGCACTGAGGGCGATCAGCATCATGGGCTGGCGCATGGCAATACTCCCACTTGCGACTTATAGGCTACAAGCATAGCGCCGTTTGTGCGTTTCAGGTGCGCTGGCAGCCTGCAGGCGAGCCCTGGCCAACCAGCTTTTGCTGACGGTCATAGAGTTTGATCCAGGGGCGGAAGCCGATGCTGCCAGCCTGCAACTGGTAGCGCTGGCCGGCACTGAAATCCTTGAAGGTCAGCTTGACCTGGCAATCCCGCCACAAAGGCTCCTCGACCGGGCCGATATTGCTGGGGGTAACCGGAAACTGGTAGCGCACGGTCAGCTCGTGGCTGCCGGGCTGTACTTCGAAGTAACGGCTATCGGCCCAGTCGCGTTCATCTACCTGCACAGCGTGCAGCGAGGTGTTGTCGTAGGGCGTGAGGTCGATCCAGGCCTGGTTCGGGTCCGGGTCTGGGAAGGTCGAACAGGCGGATATCAGCAGCAATGAGCCGGTGACCAACAGTGCACGCATGGCGAAACGCCCCCTTGGCGAGATAGTCTTGGAGTGAATCGGCCTTGAGCGAGTCAGACAGTTCCGGATGCTTCGACTTATTCTTATGCAGCGCTCAGGCCCTGGGCCACTCGACCTTGTTTTCACCCGTTTGGTTCCCCTGCTGGCGGTGCTCCTGCTGAACGGTTGTAGCAGCGCCGCCTACTATGGGCAGTTGGCCGAGGGCCAGTGGCAGCTGCTACGCGCACGGCAGCCGGTGGAGCAGGTATTGGCCAATCCGGCCACTTCGGCGCAATTGCGCGCGCGCCTGGAACACGCCAGGCAGGCGCGGGTATTTGCCAGCCAGCAGCTGAAGCTGCCGGACAACCGCAGCTACCGGGTGTATGCCGACATTGGCAGGCCCTATGTGGTGTGGAATGTGTTCGCTACCCCCGAGCTGTCGTTGCAGCCAGTGACGCACTGCTTCCCGATTGCGGGGTGTGTGGCCTATCGCGGTTATTATCAGCAAGGCGCGGCACGTGGGGCGGCGGCGTTGATGCGCCAGGACGGCATGGATGTGTACGTGGGCGGCGTGGAGGCCTATTCGACTCTGGGCTGGTTCGACGACCCTATCCTGTCGTCGATGGTGGGCTGGAGCGACGAGCGCCTGGCCACGCTGATCTTCCATGAACTGGCCCACCAGCGCTTCTATGTGCAGGACGACACCGAGTTCAACGAGTCGTTTGCCTCCTTCGTCGAGCAGGAAGGCACGCGGCAATGGCGTGTGGCGCGGGGCCTGGCTGCCTCTGGCGGGGAGCAGGGGCAGCAGCGTGAGCAATTCATCCGTTTGGTGCTGGCCAGCCGCGAGCGGTTGCAGGCGATTTATGCCGGGCCTCTGGATGATGTGCAGAAGCGGGCGGCCAAGCAGGCAGAGTTCGAGCTACTTAGGCGGGAATACCGGCAGGTGCGTGATGCCCAGTGGGGTGGTGACAAGCGTTATGACGCCTGGATGTATGGGCCGATGAGCAATGCCAAGTTGCTGCCGTTCGGGCTGTATGACCAGTGGGTACCTGCGTTTGCGGCGGTGTTCCGTGAGGTGGGTGGGGACTGGGCGCGGTTTTATCAGCGGGTCGAGCAGTTTGGGCGGTTGCCGATTGAAGAGCGGAAGGCGGCGTTGCGGCGGTTGATGGTCAGCCGGTGAGATTTTGGGGCCGCGTTGCGGCCCATCGCCGGCAAGCCAGCTCCCACCCGGACCGTGTTTACCTCAGGCCATGTGCTACCCCTGTGGGAGCTGGCTTGCCGGCGATGGGCTGCAAAGCAGCCCCAATGGCTATCAAGCCTTGAGAAATGCCTGATGCATCTCGGCCAAGGTAGCAAAGTGGTAGGCCGGCTCTTCGGCCATCAACTCTTCCTGGCTACCAAACCCGTACCCCACCGCCACCGCCTGCAAGCCATTGCTGCGCGCACCGATCAGGTCATGCTTGCGGTCGCCGATCATCAGCGTCTGCGCCGGGTCCAGCCCTTCTTCCTCAAGCAGGTGACGAATCAGCTCGACCTTGTTGGTGCGTGTGCCATCCAGTTCACTGCCATAGATCACCTTGAAGTGGTGGTCGAAGGCGAAGTGCCGGGCGATTTCACGGGCGAACTTCCACGGCTTGGAGGTGGCGATGTACAGCGTGCGACCCTGCCCGTTCAGGGCCTCGAGCAGCTCCGGCACACCTTCGAACACCAGATTTTCGTACAGGCCGGTGACGCTGAAGCGTTCCCGATAGAAGTTCACCGCATCCCAGGCCTTGGCTTCGTCAAAGCTGTAGAACTGCATGAAGGCCTGCAGCAGGGGTGGGCCGATGAAGTGCTCGAGGCGGGTAAGGTCCGGCTCGTCGATGCCCAGTTTGGCCAGGGCATACTGGATCGAGCGGGTGATGCCCTGGCGTGGGTCGGTCAGGGTGCCGTCGAGGTCGAAGAGGATGTTTTGCTGGTGCATTTGTGGGTTCCCCTTGAGTGTTGAGGGGCTTCCCTCGGGGGCTCGCCCGCTCCCACAGGTACGGCACTGGCCTTGAAGGCTTCGCTAGACCTGTGGGAGCGGGCGCGCCCGCGAAGGGGTTATTCCGGTTGGTCGTAGCCTTCGGCCAGGTGCTGGTCCTTGAGCTTCACGTAGTTACTGGCGCTGTAGGCGAAGAACGCGTGTTCCTGGTCGTTCAGCAGCCGGGCTTGCTTCACCGGGCTGCCCATGTACAGGTACCCACTGACCAGGCGCTTGCCCGGCGGCACCAGGCTGCCGGCGCCGATGATCACTTCGTCCTCGACGATGGCACCGTCCATGATAGTGCTGCCCATGCCGACCAGGATGCGGTTGCCCAGGGTGCAGCCATGCAACATGACCTTGTGGCCGATGGTCACTTCGTCACCGATGATCAGCGGGAAGCCGTCCGGGTTGAACGGGCCGGCATGGGTGATATGCAGCACGCTGCCGTCCTGCACGCTGGTACGCGCGCCGATGCGGATGCGGTGCATGTCGCCGCGTATCACGGTCAACGGCCATACGGAGCTGTCTTCACCGATTTCCACGTCGCCCAGCACTACCGCCGATCGGTCGACGAAGGCCCTGGGCCCAACTTTCGGAGTGTGTTGCTGGAAGCTTCGGATGGCCATGATAGCGTCTCTCATCTGTGCCGATAGGCAGGCTGCCTGCTGCGGTCGGCGTCGATTGTAATTAAGATGGGGCAGTGTTTCTTCTGCCAAGGTATCCAAACCGTGAGTGCGAACAACCCGCTTCTGCAGTCCTACGATCTGCCGCCCTTCTCGCAAATCCGTGCCGAACACGTATTGCCGGCGATCGAAGCGATCCTGGCCGACAACCGTAAAGCCATTGCCGAGATCCTCGAAAAGCAGGGCAAGAACCCTACCTGGGCTGGCCTGGTGCTGGCCATGGACGAACTGAATGACCGCCTGGGCGCCGCCTGGAGCCCGGTCAGCCACCTCAATGCGGTGTGCAACAGCGCGCAGCTGCGCGAAGCCTATGAGTCGTGCCTGCCGGCGCTGAGCGCCTACTCTACCGAACTGGGCCAGAACCGCGCGCTGTTCGAAGCCTACCAGGCGCTGATCGACAGCCCCGAGGCCGCCGGCTTCGACGTGGCGCAAAAGACTATCCTCGAGCACGCCCTGCGTGACTTCCGCCTGTCGGGTATCGACCTGCCGGCGGATAAACAGCAGCGCTACGCCGAAGTGCAGAGCAAGCTCAGCGAGCTGGGCAGCCGTTTCTCCAACCAGTTGCTCGACGCCACCCAGGCCTGGACCAAGCATGTTACCGACGAAGCCGCGCTGGCCGGCCTGACCGATTCGGCCAAGGCGCAGATGGCCGCGGCCGCCCAGGCCAAGGGCCTCGACGGCTGGCTGATCACCCTGGAATTCCCCAGCTACTACGCGGTGATGACCTACGCCAGCGACCGCGCCCTGCGCGAAGAGCTATACGCGGCCTACTGCACCCGCGCCTCGGACCAGGGCCCGAATGCCGGCCAGTTCGACAACGGCCCGGTGATGCAGGAAATCCTTGACCTGCGCCAGGAGCTGGCCGAACTGCTGGGCTACAAGAACTACGCGGAGCTTAGCCTGGCCACCAAGATGGCCGAGTCCAGTGACCAGGTGCTGAGCTTCCTGCGTGACCTGGCCAAGCGGTCCAAGCCGTTCGCCGCCCAGGACCTGGAGCAGCTCAAGGCTTATGCCGCCGAGCAGGGCTGCCCTGAGCTGGCCAGCTGGGACGCCGGGTACTTCGGCGAGAAGCTGCGCGAGCAGCGCTACAGCGTGTCGCAGGAAGCCCTGCGCGCCTACTTCCCGATCGACAAGGTGCTGGGTGGCCTGTTCAGCATCGTGCAGCGCCTTTACGGTATCGAGATTGCCGAGCTCAAGGGCTTCGACAGCTGGCACCCGGATGTGCGCCTGTTCGAGATCAAGGAAAACGGCCAGCACGTCGGCCGCTTCTTCTTCGACCTCTACGCGCGCGCCAACAAGCGTGGCGGCGCCTGGATGGATGGCGCGCGTGACCGTCGCCGCACAGCCGCTGGCCAGTTGCAGAGCCCCGTGGCCAACCTGGTGTGCAACTTCACCCCGGCCGCGCCCGGCAAGCCGGCGCTTTTGACCCACGATGAAGTCACCACCTTGTTCCACGAGTTCGGCCACGGTCTGCACCATATGCTGACCCGCATCGAGCATGCCGGTGTATCCGGCATCAACGGCGTGGCCTGGGACGCGGTCGAACTGCCGAGCCAGTTCATGGAAAACTGGTGCTGGGAGCCGGAAGGCCTTGCACTGATCTCCGCCCACTACGAAACCGGCGCCCCCCTGCCCCAGGACCTGCTGGACAAGATGCTGGCGGCAAAGAACTTCCAGTCGGGCATGATGATGGTACGCCAGTTGGAGTTCTCGCTGTTCGACTTCGAGCTGCATGCAACCCATGGCGACGGCCGCAGCGTGCTGCAGGTGCTCGAAGGCGTGCGCGACGAGGTGTCTGTCATGCGCCCACCGGCGTACAACCGCTTCCCCAACAGCTTTGCGCACATCTTTGCTGGTGGTTATGCGGCGGGCTACTACAGCTACAAGTGGGCCGAGGTGCTGTCGGCAGACGCCTTCTCGCGCTTTGAGGAAGAAGGCGTGCTGAATGCCGAAACCGGCCGAGCTTTCCGCGAGGCGATCCTGGCACGTGGTGGTTCGCGCGAGCCGATGGAGCTGTTCGTCGACTTCCGTGGCCGTGAGCCTTCCATCGATGCCTTGCTGCGCCATAGTGGCCTGAGCGAGGACGCTGCAGCATGAGCGAGGTAGCCGTGAACAAGACCAAGAAACGCTTCATTGCCGGGGCGGTATGCCCGGCGTGCAGCGAGACCGACAAGCTGATGATGTGGAACGAAGACGGCGTACCGCACCGCGAGTGCGTGGCCTGCGGCTTTACTGACACCCTCAACGAGCAGGGCTTGTCGGTGCCGAAGGAGCTCGGCACCCGGGTCAACCATCTGGAACCGAAAGCCGCGCCGGCCAAGGTACAGACGGTGCAGTTCTTCCCCAACCCGAAGCTGAAGAAACCGGCTGAATAAAGCCGTCGTGCCGCCCGGGTTCGTGCCCGGGCGGGCATGCCCCGGGTGGTAGATAGTCAGGCCACCTGCTGCACGCTGGCCATGCAAGCTCGCCTGCTCTTCTCTACGAGCAAGGTGTTGCACCATGGACAACCCCCTTCTGCAAAATAGCCGTATCCCCGTCGATTATCCTTCGATCACGCTTCAAAACATGCAGTTTGCCTTCGACCACGTGCTGTTGGCGCACGAGCAAGGCATCGAGCGCATCATTCGCGAACAGCAGGCACTGCCAACCTGGGATGACATGGTGCTGGCGGTGGACGGGCTGGATAGTCAGCTGCTGACGGTGTTGTATGCCGCCTCGCCATTAGTTGGTCGGGATCAAGCCTGGGCCGGCGCCATCTTCGACTTCTTCGCCAAGGCCACGGAGCGGTTCGAACAGAAATTCGCCAATTCAGCACTGCAGGGTCTGTATGAGCGCTTGGCCAACAGCGACATCGGCAAGCAGCTGGATGCCCAGAAACGCGCCACGCTGCGCTGGCATCTGCACAAGTTCACCTCCAGTGGTGTATCGCTCGACCCCGCAGGCAAGGTACGCCTGGCCGAACTGCTGAAACGGATTGGCGCTGCGCGCGAGGCGTTTCGCAGCAACATCAACCGGCCAGGGCTGAGCATTACGGATGAGTCCGAACTGAGCGGCGTACCTCAACGCATTCGTGACGAGCTGGCTACCAGGGCACAGGAGGCGGGTGAGCCGGGTTGGTTGATTGCATGTGAAAGCGTGACTACCGACGCCGTGCTCAAGCATGCCGACAACCGGCAGCTGCGTGAGCGCGTATACCGGGCTTACAACACCCGAGGCGTCGGCCTTGGCCAACAGCAGGATAATCGCTCGCACCTGGAGCAACTGGCGAGGCTGCTGGAAGAAAAGGCCCACTTGCTCGGCTTTGCCAGCCATCTGGAGCAGAGCCTCCATTCGAAGAGCGCGGGTTCGGTTGCCCAGGTGCGCGGCTTTCTTCATGACCTTGCCGACCATGTGCGGCCGGCCGTGCTGCAGTGGCGTGCAGATATGCAGTATCAGGCCGCAGCCAAAGGTCTGGGGAATGTCCAGCCCTGGGACATTGCCTATCTGCAGGCCTCGTCGCGCGAGGTGCTTTCCACCGAAGCCTTGCGCGAACACTTCCCGCTGAATGCCGTGGTCAGCGCATTGCAGCAGTTGGCGGAAAAACTGTTTGGCGTAACGCTGCTGGCCAAGCCGCTGGCAACCTGGGATGACAGCGTGCAACCGTTCGAGGTGTGGCAGGACAACGCCTTGATCGGTTTCCTGTACCTGGACGCCGTACAGCATGCCGGCAAGCAACCTGACTCGGTGTTCACCACCTACATTCGCAACCGCCGGGTCGATGCCGAGGGCATCTTCCAGGCGGCCTCGGTGGTGGTCTACAGCGACGTGCCTGCAGCGCTGCCGGGTAGCCAGCCGTTGCTGGACCATCTGTCACTGCGCAAGCTGTTCCATGAGTTTGGCCATGCCTTGCACCATTTGCTGGTGCGCACGACCAACCACGTGATGTCCAACGTCACCGAACTCGGTACCGATGGCGTGGAACTGTTCGGCAAGCTGTTTGAGCGCTGGGTCTGGGACGCGGATTACCTGGTGGCGATTTCTTCGCCACTTCAGGATGGCAGCAAGCTTTCCCGGGCCCGGGTCGATGAATGCCTGCGCCGCTTGCGGCAGCAAGGTGTGGAGGAAACCGCGCGCGATCTGAGCATGGCGCTGTTCGATCTGGACCTGCATGGCACGCCGAACGATGGCCGGTCCCTCGAGCAGCGCCTGGGCGATGCTCGTGAGCGTTGTGGCTACTGGCCCTTGGCCGATTTCGAGCACCCGGCGCATGCCTTCGACCATCTGGTAAACGGCTACGATGCCGGTTATTACGCCTATCTGTGGTCGGACGTGCACGCATTCGACCTGTTCACCCGCTTCGAGGCCCAAGGCCTGCTGGACCGGGCCACAGGCCGGGCGCTGCAGGAAACATTGCTTGCCCCTGGGGCATCGCGACCTTTACGTGACGGCATTGAGGCGTTTCTCGGCCGGCAGTCAAGCCAACTGCCCTTCCTGCGTTGGCATGGCCTGAAGTGAGAGTGGGCTGACCGGAGGTGCTGGAAAGAATCAGGCATGCGCGATACTGTACATGAATACAGTATTCGGGGTAGGCCATGATTCCTCCAGCACCGCAAAAGGGCCGTGGCACGGCGCACAATCCGCACAACCGCTTTGCCCCCAGCCATTCGGTGGTGGAGGATGACGGCTGGTATCAGGAGGTGCCGCAAACCCAGGGCACCGAGGTACGGGTAGAGACGGCCAAATCGGTGATCAGTCGCAATACCTCGCCCGACCTGCCCTTCGACCGTTCCATCAACCCATACCGTGGCTGCGAGCACGGTTGCATCTACTGCTATGCCCGCCCTTCCCACGCTTACTGGGACCTTTCCCCCGGCCTGGATTTCGAGACAAAACTGATTGCCAAGACCAACGCCGCCGAGGTGCTTGCGCAACAATTGAGCAAACCGGGTTACGTGTGCGCGCCGATCAACCTGGGTTCCAATACCGACCCGTACCAGCCGATCGAACGTGAACAACTGCTGACCCGTCGCCTGCTCGAAGTGCTACTGCGTTTTCGCCACCCGGTGACCATCGTCACCAAGGGGGCGCTGGTGCTGCGCGACCTCGACCTGCTGGCCGAGATGGCTCGCCAGCGCCTGGTGCGGGTGATGATCAGCCTGACCACGCTGGACGATGACTTGAAACGGGTGCTGGAACCGCGTGCGGCGTCACCCAAGGCGCGCTTGCGGGCGATCCGCGTGTTGCGCGAGGCGGGAGTGCCGGTGGGCGTGTTGTGTTCGCCGATGATTCCGATGATCAACGACAGTGAACTGGAACGGCTGCTGGAGGCGGCGAGGGAGGCAGGTGCACAGAGCGCAGCCTACATGATGTTGCGCCTGCCGCTGGAAGTGGCACCGTTGTTCGAGCAATGGCTGCAGGACCATTACCCGCAGCGGGCGGCGCATGTATTGAGCCTGATCCGCCAGAGCCGCGGCGGCGAACTGTATGACAGCCGCTTTGGTGCGCGCATGCGCGGTGAAGGCGTGTTTGCCGAATTGCTGGCGCAGCGTTTTGCCAAGGCCATGAATCGGCTGGAGTTCGAAGGGCGAGAAGCGCAGGCGCTGGATTGTTCGGCGTTTTGCCCGCCGGGTGGGCAGATGGCGTTGTTCTGATGCTTGAGCAGAGTACGGTCTTTGTGGGAGCGGGCGCGCCCGCGAACACCGGCACAGCCGGTGCCATGTACCGAGCTGCCTCCTTCGCGGGCACGCCCACTCCCACAGGTTCTGCGCAGGTTCCGGGTGCCCGCATGTGGCGCATTGCCAGCCCTCAATGCAACTAATTAAAGTTGATAATTGCAGTAATGGCTCTTGGCAGTTGATGTTTTTTTGCTATTATCCAATACCCGCCTTTCCTATCTGGAACACCTGTTCTAGAGCCTTCGAATTAAGTTTCAGTTAAGTTTTCCCCGCTAGCGTAGGAAATCAGTCTTCACCGACTGTGATCTATGGCCCGTGCGTGTCATCTAAATCCCTGCATAGCCAGAATCTTTCACCGGTAAAATGGATTTACCTACACACCGTCAAGAGGATGAATCATGCCCGTCAAGGACCCATCCAAGGTCGTACCGCAGGTCCCCGCGGAGAGCGCCGATGCCGCCCTGAAGCACATCGTCGACGGCTTCCTGCGTTTTCACCATGACGTTTTCCCCGAGCAGCAAGAGCTGTTCAAGAAGCTCGCCACCGCGCAAACCCCGCGAGCCATGTTCATCACCTGCGCCGACTCGCGCATCGTTCCCGAGCTGATCACCCAGAGTTCACCTGGCGACCTGTTCGTGACCCGTAACGTCGGTAACGTGGTACCGCCGTATGGCCAGATGAACGGCGGCGTTTCCAGCGCCATCGAATACGCCGTACTGGCGTTGAAAGTGCATCACATCATCGTCTGCGGCCACTCCGACTGCGGCGCCATGCGTGCCGTACTCAACCCGCAATCGCTGACCAAGATGCCGACCGTGTCCGCCTGGTTGCGCCACGCCGAAGTGGCCCGCACCGTGGTCGAGAACAACTGCTCGTGCGGCAGCGAACACGAAACCATGCAGGTGCTGACCAAAGAAAACGTCATCGCCCAGCTGCATCACCTGCGCACCCACCCTTCGGTGGCCTCGCGCCTGGCAGCCGGTGAGCTGTACATCCATGGCTGGGTCTACGACATCGAGACCAGCAAGATCGAAGCCTACGACGCTGCCAGCGATACCTTCCTGCCCTTGGCTGCTGGCGAGCCGGTCCCCTGCGCTACTCCGAGAGGCCGCTACTAAGCGACCCATCCACCCGCTGGAACCTTGATAGCCGGCTGCACCCCGTAGGGGTGTGGCACGGCCTTCGGCTGCCTTGAATTCCCTGACTGCCTTGCCGGCACGCCCGCTGGCGGCCCGCGCCTGCGCGCTCGTCAGGGGCAAACGTGCCCACGGCCAGGGGAATGGCTGTGTGACAAAGAAAGGAGAAACACGGTGAACATTACACAGTTGAAAGCGGCCCTGCCGCGTGAGTTGCTGGCGTCGGTGGTGGTCTTCCTGGTGGCACTGCCGTTGTGCATGGGCATTGCGATCGCCTCTGGCATGCCACCGGCCAAAGGCCTGATTACCGGCATTATCGGCGGTATTGTCGTAGGTTTCCTCGCCGGTTCGCCGCTGCAGGTCAGTGGCCCGGCCGCCGGTCTGGCGGTACTGGTATTCGAGCTGGTACGCCAGCACGGCATGGCCATGCTCGGGCCGATCCTGCTGCTGGCCGGCTTGCTGCAGTTACTGGCCGGGCGCCTGCGCCTGGGCTGCTGGTTCCGGGTTACCGCTCCGGCGGTGGTGTACGGCATGTTGGCGGGGATTGGCGTGCTGATCGTGCTTTCGCAGGTGCATGTGATGTTCGACACCGCGCCGCAGCCATCCGGCATGCAGAACCTGCTGGAGTTCCCGGCGACCGTGGCCGCCGCCCTACCGCAGGAAAGCGCCGGCTCTGGTTGGATGGCCGGTGCGCTTGGCCTGGGCACCATCGCCATCATGTGGAGCTGGGAGCGGCTGCGACCGCAGCGGCTGCGCTTCGTCCCGGGTGCCCTGCTGGGTGTGTCGGCCATGACGGCCATCAGTATCTGGCTGGCTTTGCCGGTGAACCGCGTACAGGTGCCGGCCGACCTGTCCGAGGCCATCGACTGGATCCGCCCTGGTGACCTGATGCAACTGGCCGACCCTACCTTGTTGGTCGCCGCTTTTGCCCTGGCCTTCATCGCCAGTGCCGAAACCTTGTTGTCGGCTGCAGCGGTCGACCGTATGCACAGCGGCCAGCGTTCGGACTTTGATCGGGAGCTGTCGGCCCAGGGCATCGGCAATATGCTGTGCGGGGTGCTCGGTGCGTTGCCGATGACCGGGGTGATCGTGCGTAGCTCGGCCAATGTGCAGGCGGGTGCGCAGACCCGGGCTTCGGCGATCTTCCATGGCCTGTGGCTGTTGGCGTTCGTGGTGGCGCTGAGCAGCGTGCTGCAGCAGATCCCGGTGGCTAGCCTGGCGGGTGTGCTGGTGTTTACCGGGGTCAAGCTGGTGGATTTCAAGGCGTTTCGTGGGCTGGGCCGCTATGGCCGCATGCCGATGTTCACCTACGCGGCGACGGCGCTGGCGATCATCTTTACCGACCTGCTGACCGGTGTATTGCTGGGCTTTGCCCTGACCTTGCTGAAGCTGGCACTGAAGGCGGCGCGATTGAAGATCAACCTGGTCAGCCTGGAAAAGGCTGGACACATGGAGCTGCGGTTGAGTGGCGCGGCTACCTTCCTCAAGGTGCCGGCGCTGACCCAGGTGCTGGATAGCGTACCGGCGGGGACCACCCTGCATGTGCCGTTGGGTAACCTCAGCTATATCGACCACTCGTGCCTTGAGCTGCTTGAGGATTGGGGGCGCAGTAATTCGGCCAATGGGTCGCGGTTGCTGATCGAGCAGCGGCGCTTGAAGCGGCGGATCGAGGGGCGGATGCGGACTACGGCCGGGGTTGGGGCCTAGAGCCGGAATCTTTGCTGCATGAGCCGGCCCTTTCGCGGGCACGCCCGCTCCCACAGGTAATCCACAGTCATCAAGGCATGTGCTTTCCCTGTGGGAGCGGGCGTGCCCGCGAAGAGGCCGGGACAGGAACTTCAGGCCGGCTGGCCCAACTCCACCCCCAGCTGCCGTGACAGGCACGGCCAGCGCTTCCACGCCGCGCCTGTTTCCGGGCTGCTCAATTTCTCGCGGTAGGCCTCCACCGACTCCACCGCGAAGCTTTCGTCGTTCAACATTTCATCCACCGAGTGGTGCACCACTTCATCCAGCTGATTGGCAAACGTTTCGCCAATCAGCTGGTGGGCGATCAGGTTGGCGACGGTGGTGTCGACCGGGATCAACGGTTGCTGGAAGTGACGGATGTACAGGTCGTTCACCTCTTCCACCAGGCGGTGCGCCAGGTAGGCCTCATCCAGCAGGCAGTCCAAGCCCACATGCCCTTGCATCACGCTGGGCGGCTGCAGGAAGTAGGCCTCGGCTATTTTCAGTACAGGTTTGATCTGCGATTCGATCCCGGCCTCGCGGGCGACCTCATGGGCGGCCTCCAGCAGTTCCGGAACCTGGTCGATGTAGGCGCTGACGAAGCGCGCCAAAGTACCCTGGGCGTCCTGCTCAGGCAGTTGGATCGAGGGGTGCAGGTGGGGCAGTTGCAGCTCGAGACGCTTTTTCAGTTGGCCGGTCTGGCCTTCGTGTTGATGGGCTTGGCTTACCTGCTCGCGTACAGCAGCGATGTTCATGACAACTCCAGGGACATTACGTTTCAAACGGAAGACACTAAATTAGCTCGGTATACAGAATACCTAAGACGCATTTGTTATAAGTCGCGCAAACGTGTGCATGCTCAGGCATATCGAAAAGCCATTATTGTGCCATGCCGTGTCAAGCGCGCGGTTTTCAGGCCATTCAGCCATTTCATGAAGTTCATTTCACGGGCTTCGTTGCGTGCCGTTGGTCGCTGTCTATACTCCCGGTGAACGTGATTCGTTGATGAGGCCCGACTGCTTTTAGCAGGGGCTCGGTCGTCGAAGCCAGGTAGTCTTGACCACCGTTCCCTCTTGCCGCAGGCCACGCCTCCGGGACTACAAGAACGAGAAGGGGAACCCGCAATGATGCGACATCCACATGTCTGGATGGGCCTCCTGTTGTGGTCGGTTTTTGGTCAGGCCAACGCCGCCTGGACCGTGAACATGCACCCAGGCGCGACGGAAGTCTCCAACGCCGTCTTCGACCTGCACATGACCATCTTCTGGATCTGCGTGATCATCGGCATCGTTGTCTTTGGCGCGATGTTCTGGTCCATGGTCATCCACCGCCGTTCCACCGGCCAGCAGGCTGCGCATTTCCACGAGCACACCTGGGTGGAAATCCTCTGGACCGTGGTCCCCTTCCTGATCCTGGTGGCCATGGCCATCCCGGCCACCAAGACCCTGATCGACATCTACGATGCCAGCGAGTCGGACATTGATATCCAGGTTACCGGCTACCAGTGGAAGTGGCACTACAAATACCTTGGCCAGGACGTGGAGTTCTTCAGCAACCTGGCCACCCCCACCGAGCAGATCCACAACAAGGCACCCAAGGACGAGCACTACCTGCTCGAAGTCGACCAGCCGCTGGTGCTGCCGGTTGGCGCCAAGGTGCGCTTCCTGGTAACCGCTGCCGATGTCATCCACTCCTGGTGGGTGCCGGCCTTCGCGGTCAAGCGTGATGCCATCCCCGGCTTCGTCAACGAAGCCTGGACCCGTATCGAGAAGCCCGGCATCTACCGCGGCCAGTGCACCGAGCTGTGCGGCAAGGACCACGGTTTCATGCCGGTGGTGGTCGAGGTCAAGTCAAAGGCCGACTACGACACCTGGCTGGGCGAGCGCAAGGCCGAAGCTGCGAAGCTCAAGGAGCTGACCAGCAAGGAATGGACCCTGGAGGAGCTGGTGGAACGTGGTGACAAGGTCTACCACACCACCTGCGTGGCCTGTCACCAGGCCGAAGGCCAGGGCCTGCCGCCGATGTTCCCTGCGCTCAAGGGCTCGAAGATCGCCACCGGGCCGAAGGAAGCCCACCTGGGCATCGTATTCCACGGCAAGCCTGGCACTGCCATGGCCGCGTTCGGCAAGCAGCTCTCGGAAGTCGACATCGCCGCCGTGGTCACCTACGAGCGCAACGCCTGGGGCAACAACAAGGGTGACATGGTCACGCCGAAGGACGTGCTGGCGCTGAAGCAGGCAGAAGCGCAATGAACCGGGTTACTCGCGGCAATCAATGGATTGCAGGAGACAGGACATGAGTGCAGTGATCGACGACCACGTCCACGGCCATGACCATGCGCACGGCCCGGCCAAGGGCCTGATGCGCTGGGTGCTGACCACCAACCACAAGGACATCGGCACGATGTACCTGTGGTTCAGCTTCATCATGTTCCTGCTCGGCGGCTCGTTCGCCATGGTGATCCGCGCCGAGCTGTTCCAGCCCGGCCTGCAGATCGTCCAGCCGGAGTTCTTCAACCAGATGACCACCATGCACGGCCTGATCATGGTGTTCGGTGCGGTGATGCCGGCCTTCGTCGGCCTGGCCAACTGGATGATCCCGCTGATGATCGGCGCGCCCGACATGGCCCTGCCGCGGATGAACAACTTCAGCTTCTGGCTGCTGCCGGCGGCTTTCCTGTTGCTGGTTTCGACCCTGTTCAGCCCGGGCGGCGGGCCCAACTTCGGCTGGACCTTCTACGCCCCGCTGTCCACCACCTACGCGCCGGCCAGCGTCACCTTCTTCATCTTTGCCATCCACCTGATGGGCATCAGCTCGATCATGGGCGCGATCAACGTGATCGCCACCATCCTCAACTTGCGCGCCCCAGGCATGACCCTGATGAAGATGCCACTGTTCGTCTGGACCTGGCTGATTACCGCATTCCTGCTGATTGCGGTGATGCCGGTGCTGGCCGGCGTCGTGACCATGATGCTGATGGACATCCACTTCGGTACCAGCTTCTTCAGTGCCGCCGGCGGTGGTGACCCGGTGCTGTTCCAGCACGTGTTCTGGTTCTTCGGCCACCCCGAGGTGTACATCATGATCCTGCCGGCCTTCGGCGCGGTCAGCTCGATCATCCCGGCGTTCTCGCGCAAGCCGCTGTTCGGCTACACCTCGATGGTGTACGCCACCGGCGCCATCGCCTTCCTGTCGTTCATCGTCTGGGCCCACCACATGTTCGTGGTCGGTATTCCCGTGGTCGGCGAGCTGTTCTTCATGTACGCCACCATGCTGATCGCCGTGCCTACCGGGGTGAAGGTGTTCAACTGGGTCAGTACCATGTGGGAAGGCTCGCTGACCTTCGAAACGCCGATGCTGTTCGCCATCGCCTTTGTCATCCTGTTCACCATCGGCGGTTTCAGTGGGCTGATGCTCGCCATCGCCCCGGCGGACTTCCAGTACCACGACACCTACTTCGTGGTAGCGCACTTCCACTATGTGCTGGTGCCTGGGGCGATCTTCGGCATCTTCGCCTCGGCCTACTACTGGCTGCCGAAATGGACCGGCCACATGTACGACGAAACCCTCGGCAAGCTGCACTTCTGGCTATCGTTCGTCGGCATGAACATGGCCTTCTTCCCCATGCACTTCGTGGGGCTGGCCGGCATGCCACGGCGGATCCCCGACTACAACCTGCAGTTCGCCGACTTCAACATGGTGTCGTCGATCGGCGCGTTCATGTTCGGCGCCACGCAGATCTTCTTCCTGTTCATCGTCATCAAGTGCATCCGCGGCGGCGCGCCGGCACCGGCCAAGCCATGGGATGGCGCCGAGGGCCTGGAGTGGTCGATCCCTTCGCCTGCGCCCTACCACACCTTCCAGACGCCACCGGAAGTGAAATAGGAACCGTGCCATGAACGGACTTTCGCTGAAACGTCTGGTGTTGCGCCTGTTGATGCTGACGGTGGTGATGTTCGCCTTCGGCTTCGCCCTGGTGCCTATCTATGACGTGATGTGCAAGGCCTTCGGCATCAACGGCAAGACCGGAGGGCAGTACGAAGGCAGCCAGGTCAGCGACCCGACGCGTTCGGTGCGGGTGCAGTTCATGTCGACCAATGCCAGCGACATGGTCTGGGACTTCTACTCCACCGCCGACCAGCTGGAGGTCAACCCGGGTGCGGTGAACCAGATGATCTTCATCGCCCATAACCCGACCGATCGGCCGATGAGTGCGCAAGCCATCCCCAGCATCACCCCGGCCGAGGCTGCGGCGTACTTCCACAAGACCGAGTGCTTCTGCTTCACCCAGCAGGTGCTGCAGCCCGGCGAACGCATCGAGATGCCGGTGCGCTTCATTGTCGACCGCGACCTGCCGGCCAGCGTGAAGCACCTGACACTGGCCTACACCTTGTTCGACATCACCGCTCGCCACCCGCCGGTCGCGCATGTCGCGGTTCAGGACGTCCAGGGCGCCCGTTAAGGGAAGGAGAACAGCAATGGCAAGTCATGAGCACTACTACGTTCCGGCGCAGAGCAAGTGGCCGATCATCGCCACCATCGGCATGTTCATCACGGTGTTCGGCCTGGGTACCTGGTTCAACGACATGAAGGCCGGCCACCCCGAGTCGCACGGGCCGCTGATCTTCTTCATCGGTGCGTTGTTCCTGGCCTACATGCTGTTCGGCTGGTTCGGTTCGGTGGTGCGGGAGAGCCGCGCGGGGCTGTACAGCCCGCAACTGGACCGCTCGTTCCGCTGGGGCATGAGCTGGTTCATTTTCTCCGAGGTGATGTTCTTTCTGGCCTTCTTCGGTGCGCTGTTCTACGTGCGCGTGCTGGCCGGGCCGTGGCTGGGCGGTGAAGGGGCCAAGGGTGTTGCGCACATGTTGTGGCCGACCTTCGAATTCACTTGGCCGCTGCTGCACACGCCCGACCCGAAACTGTTCCCGCCGCCCAAGGAAGTGATCGACCCGTGGCACCTGCCGCTGATCAACACCATCTTGCTGGTCAGCTCCAGCGTGACCATCACCATCGCCCATCATGCCCTGCGCCGCGGCCACCGTGGCCCGCTGAAATTCTGGATGGCGCTGACCATCGTCCTGGGCGCCAGCTTCATCGCGTTGCAGGCCTACGAGTACCACGAGGCCTATACCAAGCTGGGGCTGACGCTGGGGTCGGGTATCTACGGCGCGACGTTCTTCATGCTCACCGGCTTCCACGGCGCCCACGTGACCTTGGGCACGATCATCCTGATCGTGATGTTCGTGCGCATCTTGCGCGGGCATTTCAACCCGGAGAAACACTTTGGTTTCGAGGCGGCCAGTTGGTACTGGCACTTCGTCGATGTGGTGTGGGTGGGGTTGTTCATCTTTGTCTATGTGTTGTGAATAGAGAACCCTGTGGGAGCGGGCGCGCCCGCGAATGCGTCGGTACATTCAACATCGCATTCGCGGGCATGCCCGCTCCCACAGGGTCAGGTGAAAACTTCAGAAGGGGGCGTGTGAGACCAGCTGACCACTGATGAAGCCCCAGGCCACCAGGCCGATGGTGAGGGCCGCCAGGGTCACCCGCACGGTCAGTGCCTTCAGCAAACGGGTCGAGTTTTCATCGTCCTTGACCAGAAACACCAGGCCGCTGAACAGGCTGGCAATCGTGGCCAACAGCATCAGGACAATCGCGGCCTTGAGCATGGCGATACTCCGGGGGGATGCGGTGATGTGGATAAGTATAGCGATCGGCCCGACGAGGCTCCGATGAGGCCGTTTCGTCCGGGCTGGGTACCAACCCTGGTGGTGCTTGCGCTGCTGCCGGGGCTGATCGCGCTTGGCTGCTGGCAACTCGGCCGTGCCGAGGAAAAGCGCGTGCTGCTGGCCGCCTATGCCGAGCGGCGGGTCGAAGCGCCAGTGGCCATGGCCCAGCTGACAGCGAACCAGGACAATGCCTTCCGCCGCGTGCATCTCTATGGCCGCTTCGACGCCGAGCACACTTTGCTGCTGGACAACCGCATGCGTGATGGCCAGGCCGGTGTCGAGCTGCTGCAACCCTTCCATGACCAGGCCAGCGGCCTGTGGCTGCTGGTCAACCGCGGTTGGCTGCCCTGGCCGGACCGCCGCGTGCCGGTGCATTTCGATACCCCTGCCCAGGCGTTGGCGCTGGACGCTTCGGTATATGTCGCGCCTGGCAGCACGTTCCAGCTGCATCCCGACCCTGCAGGAGGCCAGTGGCCGCACCTGCTGACCGCCGTGGATGCCGCGCAGTTATGGCAACAGCTCGATCGCGAAGGCTTCGCCCAAGAGCTGCGCCTGGAACCCGGCCCGGCGACCTATCGCCTGGACTGGCCGGTCGTTGCCATGGGCCCGGAAAAACACTTTGGTTACGCCGTGCAGTGGTTTGCCCTGGCAACCACTTTGGTACTGCTCTACCTCTACTTCGGCTGGCGCCACAACAAGGAGAAACGCCATGGCCACCGCCACTCCACTGGAAGTGCCTGAACGTAGCAAACCCAGAGCCCGCGGGCGTTTGCAGCTGCTGTTGATTCTGCTGGTGGTGCTCGGGCCGATGGTTCTGGCCACCAGCATGTACAAGCTCAAGTTCTGGGTGCCGGACGGCCGCAGCTACCACGGCGTGATGATCGGCAACGGTGAGAGCCTTTCCGATCTCGGCGTGGCGGGCCAGGACGAGCGCTGGCAGCTGCTGGTGAGCGCACCCACAGCCTGTGCCGAGGATTGCCAGCGGCTGGTGTACCTGGCCCGGCAGATCCAGGTCGGCCTGGGCCGTGATGCCAGCCGTGCCAGCCATGCCCTGGCGGCCGCCCAGCCGGCAAGTGCCGATTACCAGGCGTTGCTCGGCCGCGAATACCCACAGTTGCAGCGTTACCCGCTGGATGCGCAACGCTACCTGCAAAAGGTCGGCGAGACCGGCCCGCAGCTGTGGATCGTCGACCCACACGGCAACCTGGTGCTGCGCTACGACGCCAAGGTCAACGGCAAGCATGTGCTGGACGACCTGCGCCACCTGCTCAAGCTGTCCAACATCGGCTAGGAGCCTGCCATGGCCAGACCCGGATTCCGCCTTGCTGTGTTCGCCACCTTGCTGGCACTGCTGGTCGTCCTGCTCGGTGCCTATACCCGCCTGACCCACGCCGGCCTCGGCTGCCCGGACTGGCCGGGTTGCTACGGCTTCATCAGCGTGCCCAAGAGCGAAGCGCAGCTGGCTCATGCCGAGCTGCATTTCCCCGAACACCCGGTGGAAGCCGCCAAGGGCTGGGCCGAGATGGTCCACCGCTACTTCGCCGGCACCCTGGCAATGGTGATCGCCCTGCTCGCCTTGCAGGCGCTGCGCCGGCATGCCCGCGATGGCCAGCCTTACCGCCTGCCCTTGCTGCTGCTGGGCGTGGTGCTGGCCCAGGCAGCCTTCGGCATGTGGACGGTCACCCTCAAGCTGTGGCCGCAGGTGGTCACCGCGCATCTACTTGGCGGCTTCACTACCCTGAGTTTGTTGTTCCTGTTGTCCCTACGTCTGTCGCGGGCCTTTGCGCCCTTGCCAAAGCTGCCATTGAGCCTGCGCCGGATCGCCGCGCTGGCCTTGCTGGTGGTGATCGGCCAGATCGCCCTGGGCGGCTGGGTCAGTGCCAATTACGCGGCCGTCGCCTGCATCGACCTGCCCACCTGCCACGGCCAGTGGTGGCCGGCGGCGGACTTCAGCAACGGGTTCCACCTGACCCAGCATGTCGGGCCCAATTACCTGGGCGGGCAGCTGGACAGTGATGCGCGAACGGCCATCCACATCAGCCACCGCCTGGGCGCATTACTGGTGACCTGCGTGCTGCTGATGCTCAGCTGGAAGCTGCACCGCTGCGGCCTCCCTGGCCTGGCGCGGCTGGTGCTGCTGGCGCTGGTGGTGCAAGTTGGCCTGGGCATCAGCAATGTGCTGCTGCACCTGCCGCTGGCCGTGGCCGTGGCGCACAACGCTGGTGGGGCGCTGTTGCTGTTGAGCATGGTGCTGGTGAACTACCGCATCCGCGTGGTCGACAAGGTTCGCGTGGGTGTCGGCCATGGCTGGCGCCTGCGGCCCGTGGCTGGCGTGGGCATCTCCCACCACATGAGGAATGATTCGTGGCGACGCTTCTGAGCGCACAGAGGGCCAGTTGGCGTGACTACCTGGAGCTGACCAAGCCCAAGGTGGTGGTGCTGATGCTGATCACCTCGCTGGCGAGCATGTTCCTTGCCACCCGTGCGGGTGTCAGCTGGAGCGTGCTGCTGTTCGGCAACCTGGGCATCGGCTTTTGTGCAGGCGGCGCGGCGGTGGTCAACCATGTGGTGGACCGACGCATCGACGCGCTGATGGCGCGTACCCACAAGCGGCCGCTGGCCCAGGGCCGGGTCGAGCCGCTGCCGGCGCTGCTGTTCGCCCTGGCGCTGGCGCTACTTGGCATGGCCCTGCTGCTGGTGTTCACCAACGCCCTCACTGCCTGGCTGACACTGGCTTCCCTGCTCGGCTATGCGGTGCTTTACACCGGCTTTCTCAAGCGCGCCACGCCGCAGAACATCGTCATCGGCGGATTGGCCGGCGCCGCCCCGCCGTTGCTGGGCTGGGTGGCGGTCAGTGGGCATGTCAGCGCCGAGCCCCTGCTGCTGGTGCTGATCATCTTCGCGTGGACCCCACCACACTTCTGGGCCTTGGCCATCCACCGCAAGGAGGAGTACGCCAAGGCCGATATCCCGATGCTGCCGGTGACCCACGGCGAGCGCTACACCAAGCTGCATATCCTGCTGTACACCCTGGTATTGCTGGCGGTGAGCCTGCTGCCGTACGCCATCCACATGAGCGGCCCGCTGTACCTGGCCTGTGCCCTTGTACTGGGCCTGCGCTTCCTGCAATGGGCATGGGTGTTGTACCGTGGCAGCCGGCCGCACGCAGCGATCGGCACCTTCAAGTACTCTATCGGCTACCTGTTCGCGCTGTTCATCGCGTTGCTCCTCGACCACTACCTGATGCTGAACCTATGACCCGAACCCAGAAAACCGTCTTCATCCTCGTTGCCCTGGTCGCGTTGATCCTGGGCCTGACCGTCAACAAGGTGCTCAATGGCCGCGACCAGCCCAACCCCACCGAACTGATCGATGCCGGCATCATCCTGCTGCCGCAGAGCCGTACCGTGGCCGACGTGACCATGACCAACCAGGACGGCCAGCCGGTGCAACTGGATGACCTGAAGGGCAAATGGTCGCTGCTGTTCTTCGGCTACACCTACTGCCCGGACATCTGCCCGACCACCCTGGCCCAGTTGCGCCAGGTGAAGAGCGAGCTGCCCAAGGAGGCCGTCGACCGGCTGCAGGTGGTGCTGGTGAGCGTTGACCCGAACCGCGACACGCCGAACCAGCTGAAGCAGTACCTGGGTTATTTCGACAAGGATTTCGTCGGGGTGGCGGGGTCGATCGAGGATACCCAGAAGCTGGCCAATGCCTTGAGCATTCCGTTCATTCCGGCCGATACCAGCAAGCCTGGGTATACCGTGGATCACAGCGGCAACCTGGCGGTAGTGGGGCCGGATGGGCGTCAGCGCGGGTTCATTCGGGCGCCGTTCAACAACCAGAAGCTGGTGGCGCAGTTGCCCGGGCTCGTGAAGCGGGATTGAGATTTTTGGGCCTGCTGCGCAGGCCTATCGCGACACAAGGCCGCTCCTACAAAGTACGGCGTACGCCTCGGTCCTCATGGTTTGCCTGCCAGGGCAAATCGCCGGCAAGCCGGCTCCCACAGGGACCTCACAGGGCCTGAGGCTGGCGCTGTACCTGTGGGAGCTGGCTTGCCGGCGAATGGGCCGCAAAGCGGCCCCGGGGATTTCGGATCAGAACGCCGGAACCACAGCGCCTTTGTACTTCTCGTTGATGAACTGCTTCACCTCAGGCGAGTGCAGCGCAGCAGCCAGCTTTTTCATGGCGTCCGAGTCCTTGTTGTCCGGGCGGGCAACCAGGATGTTCACGTAAGGCGAGTCGCTGCCTTCGATGACCAGGGCGTCTTTCTCCGGGTTCAGCTTGGCTTCCAACGCGTAGTTGGTGTTGATCAGGGCAGCATCGACCTGGGTCAGCACGCGCGGGATGGTGGCTGCTTCCAGCTCACGGAACTTCAGGCTTTTCGGGTTCTCGGCAACATCCTTCACGGTGGACAGGATGTTCTTGTTGTCCTTCAGCTTGATCACGCCGGCCTTGTCCAGCAGCAGCAGCGCGCGGCCGCCGTTGGTGGCGTCATTGGGGATGACCACGGTGGCGCCGGAGGACAGCTCGTCCAGTTTCTTGATCTTGGTCGAGTACACGCCCAGCGGCTCGATGTGCACGCCGGCAACGCTCACCAGCTTGGTACCCTTGGCCTTGTTGAACTCATCCAGGTACGGCTGGTGCTGGAAGAAGTTGGCGTCCAGGCGCTTTTCCGCCACCTGCACGTTCGGCTGGATGTAGTCGGTGAATTCCTTGACCTTCAGCTCCACGCCCTCTTTCGCCAGAACAGGTTTGACGAAGTTGAGGATCTCGGCGTGCGGAACCGGGGTAGCGGCAACGGTCAGGGACTCGGCGTGGGCCGAGAAGGCCGCGACAGCGGCGACAACAGCAAGCAGCTTCTTCATTGATCACTCCTTGTGAGGGCCGCGACGGCCCCCGAACGGGTCGGCCGGGCCGACCCCATTGGGGTTACTTACGGGAAAAATGCACGACCAGTTTGTCGCCCACGCTCTGCAGGACTTGAACCAGTACCAGCAACAGCACCACGGTGACGACCATCACGTCGGTCTGGAAACGCTGGTAGCCGAAGCGGATGGCCAGGTCGCCCAGGCCGCCGGCACCGACCACACCAGCCATGGCGGTGTACGAAACCAGGGTGATGGCGGTCACGGTAATGGCGGCGAAGATGCCCGGGCGAGCCTCCGGCAGCAGTGCGCTGGTGATGATCTGGCGGGTAGTGGCGCCCATCGACTGGGTGGCTTCGATGATGCCGCGGTCCACTTCACGCAGGGCGGTTTCCACAAGGCGCGCGAAGAACGGCGTGGCACCCACCACCAGCGGCGGAATGGCGCCGGCGACGCCCAGGGAAGTGCCTGTGATCAGCACTGTGATCGGGATCATAACGATCAGCAGGATGATGAACGGCAGCGAGCGCAGGATGTTGACGATCAGCGACAGCAGCGCATACACACCCTTCTGCTCGAACATCTGCTTTGGCCCGCAGAGGAACAGCAGCACGCCCAGCGGCAGGCCGAGCAGCACGGTGAAGAACAGCGAGCCGAACAGCATGATCATGGTGTCGACGCTGGCCAGCCAGATTTCGGCCCAGTCGACGTTGGCAAAGAAATTCAGGGCGTCCATCAACGCAGTACCTCCATATGTACGTCAGCTGCCTTGAAGCGGGCGAACGCCGCTTCCATGTCACCGCCGATCAGGGCGAGGGTGAGCTGGCCATAGGGGACATCCTTGATGCGGTCGATACGCCCGGCGAGGATGCTGTAGTCCACACCGGTTTCGCGGGCCACGGTGCCCAGCAGCGGCGCGTAGGTGGCCTCGCCCTGGAAGGTCAGGCGCACGATACGGCCCGGCACGTGGGCGAAGTCGTCACGCTGCTCGCCTTCGTCAACCTGCTCGTCTTCCTGGACGAAGCGCTTGGTGGTGGGGTGCTGCGGGTGCAGGAACACCTCGGCCACCGAGCCCTGCTCGACGATCTGGCCGGCGTCCATCACTGCCACGCGGTCGCAGACCCGGCGGATCACGTCCATTTCGTGCGTGATCAGCACGATGGTCAGCTTCAGCTCACGGTTGATTTCGGCCAGCAATTGCAGGACCGAGGCGGTGGTTTGCGGGTCGAGGGCGCTGGTGGCCTCGTCGCACAGCAGGATCTTCGGGTTGGTGGACAGGGCGCGGGCGATGCCGACGCGCTGCTTCTGGCCACCGGACAACTGCGCCGGGTACTTTTTGGCATGGTCGGAAAGGCCGACGCGGGCCAGAAGCTCGGTCACGCGCTTGTCGATTTCGCTGCGCGACAGCTCGCCGGCCAGGGTCAGTGGCAAGGCGACGTTGTCGGCGACAGTCTTGGAGGCCAGCAGGTTGAAGTGCTGGAAAATCATCCCGACCTGCTGACGGAAACCGCGCAGCTGGCTCGCGTTGAACGCGGTAACGTCTTCGCCGTCGACGATGATCTTGCCGCCGGAAGGCTCTTCCAGGCGGTTGATCAGGCGCAGCATGGTGCTCTTGCCGGCGCCGGAATGGCCGATCAGGCCGAACACCTGGCCATCTTCGATGGTCAGGCTGGTCGGATTCAGTGCGGGGATTTCCCTACCGGCGACGCGGTAGGTCTTGTGTACCTGTTGGAACTCGATCACGTAGCGAACCTTGTGGGGCGCATGGAATTTGGGTCAGCGGTTAGCTGGGGTCGCGCATTTTAGCCTTTTCCCATAGCTGTTCTTAGCATTTATTTCGTAATGCACCAATCCTTCGGGCATATCGCGACAACCGGTAATCCTGATTGAACGCTCGGCAAAGCCTCCCGGTCACTACTTGCACACAGCCCGAAACGGGTATGCCTTAAGACTGACGAGGAGAGCCGATCATGCCCAGCAAGAACACGGACGCGCCGAAGCACAGCGAGGCCGCTGGCACCCAGACCCCGGACCGGGCCAACACCAATGCCAAGCTTCAGAGCCTGGAAACCTTCCGCAGCGATGCCACAGGCCAGGCCTTGCGCACCAACCAGGGCGTGAAGATCGCCGACAATCAGAACAGCCTCAAGGCCGGTGCTCGCGGGCCTTCGCTGCTCGAAGACTTCATCATGCGCGAGAAGATCACCCACTTCGACCATGAGCGCATTCCGGAGCGTATCGTCCATGCCCGCGGGACCGGGGCGCATGGCTACTTCCAGAGCTACGGCTGCCATGCCGAGCTGACCAAGGCCGGTTTCCTGCAGGACCCTGAGAAGGTGACCCCGGTATTCGTGCGTTTTTCCACGGTGCAGGGGCCGCGAGGCTCGGGTGACACGGTTCGCGATGTGCGCGGCTTTGCCGTCAAGTTCTATACCGATGAAGGCAATTTCGACCTGGTTGGCAACAACATGCCGGTGTTCTTCATCCAGGATGCCATCAAGTTTCCGGACTTCGTGCATGCAGTCAAACCCGAGCCGCACAACGAGATGCCTACCGGCGGCTCGGCTCACGACACTTTCTGGGACTTCGTCTCGCTGGTGCCGGAGTCGGCGCACATGGTGACCTGGGCCATGTCCGACCGTGCCATCCCGCGCAGCCTGCGGATGATGGAGGGCTTTGGCGTGCACACCTTCCGCCTGATCAACGCCGAGGGCGTGGCCAGTTTCGTCAAGTTCCACTGGAAGCCGCGCCAGGGTGTGCATTCGCTGCTGTGGGATGAAGCGCAGAAGCTGGCGGGCAAGGACACCGACTACCACCGTCGCGACCTGTGGGAGGCCATCGAGACCGGCGACTATCCGGAATGGGAACTGGGCGTGCAGATCGTCCCCGAGGCTGACGAACACAAGTATGACTTTGACCTGCTCGACCCGACCAAGATCATCCCCGAAGAGCTGGTGCCGGTGACGCTGCTGGGCAAGATGGTGCTCAATCGCAACCCGGACAACTTCTTTGCCGAAACCGAGCAGGTAGCCTTCTGCCCGGGGCATATCGTGCCGGGCATCGACTTCACCAACGACCCGCTGCTGCAGGGCCGGCTGTTCTCCTACACCGACACGCAGATCAGCCGGCTGGGCGGGCCGAATTTCCATGAAATCCCGATCAACCGCCCGGTGGCGCCGAACCACAGCAGCCAGCGCGATGCCATGCACCGCATGACCATCGACAAGGGGCGGGCTTCGTACGAGCCCAATTCCATCGACGGCGGCTGGCCGAAGGAAACGCCACCTGCCGCGCAGGATGGCGGTTTCGAGAGTTATCAGGAGCGCATCGATGCGCACAAGATCCGTCAGCGCAGCGAGTCGTTCGGCGACCACTTCTCGCAGGCGCGGTTGTTCTTCCAGAGCATGAGCCCGATCGAGCAGCAGCACATCATCAAGGCCTACAGCTTTGAACTGGGCAAAGTGGAGCGTGAAGCCATTCGCCAGCGTGAGGTGAACGAGATTCTGGCGAACATCGACCTGAAGCTCGCTGCTGCGGTAGCGGCGAACCTGGGGTTGTCAGCGCCGAAGGCTGGCACTGTGCAGGTCAAAGGCAGCAAGCTGGCGCAGTCCAAGGCTTTGAGCCAGATGAACCACCCCGGTGATGTGGGTGTCAAGGGGCGCAAGATTGCGCTGTTGGTGGCAGACGGAGTGGACGCGGCGAGCGTCGACAGGCTGGTCAAGGCGCTGGAAGCGCAAAGCGCCAGGCCAATGCTGCTGGGGCCGACTTCGGCGCCGGTGAAGACGGCGGCTGGCAAACAACTGCCGGTGGATGCGTCCATGGAGGGGATGCCATCGATCATGTTCGATGGGATTGTCGTGCCTGGGGGCAAGGCTTCGACCGATGCGCTGGCGGCCAGCGGGTTGGCCAAGCATTTCCTGCTGGAGGGCTACAAGCACCTGAAGGCGATGGTGTTGACCAAAGAGCTTTTGGGCAGCTTGGGGCTAAAAGAAGACAAGGGGTTGCTGCTGGGGGATGAGCAGAAGACCGTGGATGCCTTCGTCAAAGCGGTAGAAGGGCATCGGGTGTGGGAGCGGGAGGCGGATGCGGAGGCTGTGCCTGCCTAAGGGGGCTGCTTTGCAGCCCATCGCCGGCAAGCCAGCTCCCACAGGTACTGCACCAGGCTTGAAATTGGTGCGGTCGAGGTGGGAGCTGGCTTGCCGGCGATAGGGCCCGGGAGGCTTATTGTTGATGCGGAACCAGAACCACCTGCGCCGGCAACGACCGCTGAATCTCATGCTTCTGCTTCAACTCGAACCCGCTGTCGATCTTGCGCACGCGCTTCTCCAGCAAGGTCTTCAGCCAAGGCGCATCCTCGGTGCGCGGCACCTGGAACACCACGTCGCACTGATAACTCACCACATCGGCGGCAATGTCATCCAGCTGGCGACGCATGGCGCGGCTGTCGGTGGTCTTCAAGGCCACCACGGTGCTCGGTGCAGCCGGGTCGATGATGCGCGCCTTGGGCTTGGCCTCGGCCGCTTTCAACGCCGCTTCAGCTTTCTCCAGCTCGGCCTTGCGCGCCTGTGTCACGGCGTCGCCACCGGTAACCGCCGGGGCCTGCGGCATCAGCGCGCGGGCACGGGCCAAGGCTGTGGCGGCAGCGTTCACATCACCCTTTTGCAGGAAGATCTGGCTGCGTTGCAGGTAGGCTTCGGCAAGCTGGCGCTGGTATTGCTCCAGGCGCGCGTCATCCGGCGCCTGGGCCTGCAGGGCTGCCAGCTGGTCTTCGGCGGTGGCCAGCTCGTTGCTGGCGATGTTCTGTTGCAATTGCTGCCAGGCATCTGCTTGGGCAGGTGCGGTGGCCTGCTCGACCGGCGCGTTTGAACACGCAGCCAGGAACAGGGAAAACGCGGCAACAAGCAGATAACGGGAGGCGAACGGCTTCATTCCTGCGACTCTCTATTTGCGCAAAAAGCGAGCAAGTCTACACCCAGGTGCGCACGCTCGAAAACAAGTCTTACAGACCCTTTACGTGCGGAAAGGTTGCAGGGCGCGCCTTCACACGCCCTGTTTTTCAGCGTTTTGGCAGGGCCAGGCTCAGCAAGAATAGCACCGCCGCGCAGACCACGATCGATGGGCCGGCAGGGGTGTCCTTGAACCAGGACAGAGCCAGGCCGCCGCATACCGCGGTCACGCCCAGCAGGCTGGCGCCCAAGGCCATCTGTTCGGGAGAACGGGCGTGACGTTGCGCCGCAGCGGCAGGAATGATCAGCAGCGAGGTGATCAGCAGCACCCCGACGATCTTCATGGCAACGGCAATCACCACCGCGATCAGCAGCATCAGCGCCATGCGCAGCCCGGCCACCGGCAGGTCCTCGACCATGGCCAGCTCCTCGTGCACGGTGACTGCAAGCAACGGCCGCCACAGTGCAGCGAGCAGCAGCAGGACCAGCGCGCTGCCACCGAGGATCCAGGCAAGATCGGTAGTGCTGATGGCCAGCAGGTCGCCGAACAGATAGGCCATCAGGTCGATGCGGACATCATGCATGAAGCTCAGCACCACCAGGCCCAGCGACAAGGTGCTGGGGGCGAGGATGCCAAGCAGTGTATCGGAGGCCAGAGGTTGGCGTTGCTGCAAGGTAACCAGCAAGATCGCCAGCAACAGGCAGCCCACGGTTACCGCCAGCGCCGGGCTGACGTCCAGAGCAAAACCCAGGGCCACGCCGAGCAGGGCGGCGTGGGACAGGGTGTCGCCAAAATAGGCCATGCGCCGCCACACCACGAAGGAGCCCAGTGGGCCGGCCACCAGCGCCAGGGACAAACCGGCAAGCAGGGCGTAGAGAAGAAAATCAGCCATGCTTGCAGTGCGCTCCGTGAACATGGGTGCCAGGGGCGACCACCGAGCCGTGCAGGTCGTGGCTGTGGTCGTGATGGTGGTGGTAGATGGCCAGGCTGGGTGCGGCGGTCTGGCCGAACAGCTCGACGAATGCCGGGTCGCCGCTGACCTGCTCGGGGTGGCCCGAACAGCACACGTGGCGGTTCAGGCACACCACCTGGTCTGTGGCGCTCATCACCAGGTGCAGGTCGTGGGAAACCATCAGCACGCCGCAGCCGTGACGGTCGCGAAGGCGGGTAATGAGGTTGTACAGCTCGGTCTGGCCAACTACGTCTACGCCCTGCACTGGCTCGTCGAGCACCAGCAGCTGGGGTTCGCGCAGCAGGGCGCGGGCCAGCAGCACGCGCTGCATCTCGCCGCCGGAAATGGTCTGGATCGGGCTGTCGATGACCTGCTCGGCGCCTACTTCCTGCAACGCCGACAAGGCTGCCGCGCGGTCTACACCGGGCACCAGGCGCAAGAAGCGCAACACTGACAGCGGGAGCGTGGCATCGACCTGGATCTTTTGCGGCATGTAGCCAATGCGCAGTTTCGGCTTGCGCCAAACCTTGCCGCGGTGCGGCTTGAGCAGGCCGAGCACGGCGCGCACGAGGGTGGTCTTGCCCGCGCCGTTGGGGCCGATCAGCGTGACGATCTGGCCAGGTGAGACTGACAGGTCGATGCTGTCGAGCACCGCCTCGCCACCGAAGGTGACACCGACCTGCTCCAGGCGGATCAGTGCATCGCTCATGCCGCGCTCCGGCAATTGCTGCAAAGGCCGACCACTTCCACCGTCTGGGTCTCGACCGCGAAGCCCACGCCCTTGGCGCTGCTGATGATGGCTTCGCTGATGCTGTCCTGTTCCAGTTCGATTGCCACATGGCAGGCCCGGCAGATCAGGAACTGGCCCTGGTGCAGGTGTTCCGGGTGGCTGCAGCCGATAAAGGCGTTGAGCGAGGCGATGCGGTGCACCAGGCCGTTTTCCAGCAGGAAGTCCAGCGCACGGTACACCGTGGGGGGCGCGGCACGGCGGCCGTCCTGCTCACTGAGCACGGCGAGGATATCGTAGGCGCCCAGCGGCTTGTGGCTTTGCCACACCAGTTCCAGCACTCGACGGCGCAGCGCGGTCAGGCGCAGGCCCTGGCGGGTGCACAAGGCGTCGGCTTCAGCCAATGCGCTGTGTACGCAATGGGAATGATCGTGAGGACGGTTGGCCAGCGGCGTGATGGACATGGGCAGCGACGGTTCTGGATGGAGACGTTATTATGTTACCTGTTTCTGACGACTCGAGTATTCACCGTGTCCCGATTCCTAGTCCTTTTTGTCGCTTTCATCGCATTTTCCGCCCAGGCCGACGTGCGCGTGCTGACCAGTATCAAACCCCTGCAGCAGATTGCCGCTGCCGTGCAGGACGGTGTTGGCACCCCTGAGGTATTGCTGCCTCCGGGGGCTTCGCCACACCACTACGCGCTGCGCCCGTCCGACGTACGGCGGGTAGGCGATGCCGACCTGCTTTACTGGATCGGCCCGGACATGGAAGGCTTTCTGCCGCGGGTACTGGGCAATCGCAGCAAGCCCACTGTGGCCGTGCAGGGGCTACCGGGCATGAAGCTTCGGCATTTTGGCGAGGACAGCCATTCCCATGAGGAAGAAGACCACGACGACCATGACCACGACCACCGCCCGGGCAGCCTGGACGCGCACCTGTGGCTATCGTCGGTCAACGCGCGTGTGATTGCAGCGAAAATGGCGGCTGACCTGGCGCAGATCGATCCGGCCAATACGGTGCGCTACCAGAGCAACCTCAAGGCCTTCGACGAACGCCTGGACGCATTGGATAAGCGGATCAAGGCGCGGGTGGCCGGGATTGCCGGCAAGCCGTACTTCGTGTTTCACGAAGCATTCGACTATTTCGAGGCCGAGTATGGCCTGAAGCACACCGGGGTGTTCAGCGTAGCGTCCGAGGTGCAGCCGGGTGCGCAGCACGTGGCAGCCATGCGCAAGCGCCTGCAGGAAGTGGGCAAGACCTGTGTGTTCAGCGAACCGCCGCTGCGGCCGCGGCTAGCCGAGACCTTGACCGCCGGGCTGCCGGTGCGCCTGGCCGAGCTGGATGCCCTGGGCGGTACCGACCCGGTGGATGGCAAGGGCTATGAGCGTTTGCTGGAGAGGCTGGGTGGCGACCTGGTTGGGTGCCTGGAACAGTTGTAAGCCTGTACCGGCCTCTTCGCGGGCACGCCCGCTCCCACAGGTACAACGACAACCTTGAGGTTTGTGTTATCCCTGTGGGAGCGGGCATGCCCGCGAAGAAGCAGAAGCTGGACTAGAGGGCAAACGGCAGGTGCAAGGCCACCTGCTGACGCTGCGCCAAACGCACTTCGAACTCGCTCGGGTCGTGGATCATCACATCCATCCCGGCAAACGATTCCGCTGCAATCAGTCGCGACAGCCAGAAGCGCACGCAGCCTACCCGCAACATCTCCGGCCACAGTTCGGCTTCGGCCGCGGTGAACGGCCTCAGCGCCGCATAGGCCGCCAGCAACGCCTGGGCGCGTGGCACATCGATCGCGCCGTGTTCATCCAGGCACCAGTCGTTCACGGTGATGGCAATGTCATACAGCATCGGCCCGGAACAAGCGTTGTAGAAGTCGATCACACCGGTCAGGTGGGTGCCTTCGAACATCACGTTGTCGCGGAACAGGTCGGCATGCAGGTTTGCCCGTGGCAGGGCCAGGATCTGTGCCTTGTGCGCACTGATTTCATCCAGCGCCGGTTGCAACAGCGCGGCTTGCTCGGCGGTAAGGCGCGGCAGTAACTCGGCACCCGAAGCCAGCATCCAGTCCAGGCCGCGGTCGGTGCGGCGCTCGATGATGTGCTCGCGGGTAGCCAGGTGAATGTGGGCCAGCAGCTCGCCGACCTGGGCGCAGTGCTGGGCGTTCGGTGCCTTGATGTGCTTGCCCGACAGCCGTGGCTGCAGCAGCGCCGGCTTGCCGCACAGCTCGCGCAGGCCATTGCCGTCGCGGTCGCGTATGGCATAGGGCACCGGCATGTCGGCTGCATGCAAAGTGTCCAGCAGCTCGATGAAGAACGGCATGTCCTCGCTGGGCCCGCGCTCGATCAGCGTCAGGACGAACTCCCCCTGTTCGAGGCTGACGAAGAAATTGCTGTTCTCGGTGCCGGCGGCGATGCCCTGGAAATCGAGCAGACGACCCAGCGCGTACGGCGCCAGAAAGGTTTCCAGCTCAGGCCGGGTCACGGGGGTGAAGACTGACATGATGAAAATTTGCCCATACGGGCACTTCCGCCGGGAAGTGCCGGGTTGATGTGAACGGTGCGCGTCAGATTACCACTCGAAGATCTTCCAGGACGGAATCAGCATGTCCGGCTGGTCGGAACGAATGAAATTGCCATCAGAGCCATCGGCGCGTACCAGGAAATAAGGCTTGCCGTTTTTCGGCGTGATCTTGATCGCATACAGGAACCCGTTCTGCCGGTACTCCTGGATGGTTTTGTCGCCTTCCGTGCGAATGGTCACCTCGGGATCGGCCGAGGGGGCGTCTTCCGCCGCCAGGGTGACGACAGGCATGGTGGCCAACAGACCGAGCAGTAACAGGCGATTGAGTGTACGCATGATAACCTTGTCCCTTTGTCGTCAATGATTCTGGCTATTCTAGCGCCGGACCCGTCGAAAAGGTTGATTCTGCTCATGAGCCAAGCGCCCCTCGTCCTGGTGGACGGTTCCTCCTACCTGTACCGCGCCTTCCACGCGCTGCCGCCGTTGACTACCTCCAAGGGCATGCCGACCGGCGCGGTGAAGGGGGTGCTGAACATGCTCAAGAGCCTGCGCAAGCAATACCCCGACAGCCTGTTCGCGGTGGTGTTCGACGCCAAGGGTGGCACCTTCCGCGATGCCATGTTCGCTGAATACAAGGCAAACCGCCCGAGCATGCCTGACGACCTGCGGGTACAGATCGAGCCGCTGCACGCCAGCGTCAAGGCGCTGGGCTACCCGCTGCTGTGCGTCGAGGGGGTCGAGGCCGACGACGTGATCGGCACCCTGGCGCGCAGCAGCGCCGCGTTGGACCGCCCGGTGATCATCTCGACCGGTGACAAGGACATGGCGCAGCTGGTGGACGGGCACATTACCTTGGTCAACACCATGACCGGAAGCGTGCTGGACGTGGCTGGCGTGCACGAGAAATTTGGCGTCGGCCCGGAACATATCATCGACTTCCTGGCGCTGATGGGCGACAAGGTCGACAACATCCCCGGAGTGCCGGGCGTGGGCGAAAAAACCGCGGTGGGCCTGCTGACCGGTATCGGCGGCGGTCTCAGCGACCTGTACGCTAACCTGGACAAGGTCCCGACGCTGGCCATTCGCGGCGCCAAGACCCTGCCGGCCAAGCTGGAAGAGCACCGCGACGCGGCGTTCCTGTCCTATGAGCTGGCTACCATCAAGGTCGATGTGCCGCTGGATATCGAAGTAGATGCCCTGGTGTGCGGCGAACCTGATCGCGACGCGTTGCTGGCGCTGTACACCGAGATGGAATTCAAGAGCTGGATCGCCGAGGTGCAGCGTGACGCTGCCAAGGCCGGTGACGAAATCGCGCCGGTCGCGGAGCAGGTGGCCAAGGTCGAGCCCAGGTACGAAACCATTCTCGACCAGGCCCGTTTCGACTTCTGGCTGGAGAAGCTGCGCCAGGCGCCATTGTTCGCTTTCGACACCGAGACCACCGGCCTGGACGCTCAGCAGGCCCAGCTGGTCGGCCTGTCGTTCGCCGTTGAACCGCACGAAGCGGCCTATGTGCCGCTGGCCCACGACTATGAAGGCGCGCCGGCCCAGTTGGACCGCACTGCCGTGCTGCAGGCGCTGAAGCCACTGCTGGAAGACCCGGCCAAGGCCAAGGTCGGGCAGAACGCCAAGTACGATATCAACATCCTTGCCAATGGCTCGCCCGCTATCGAAATGCGCGGCGTTGCCTACGACACCATGCTCGAGTCGTACGTGCTGAACTCCACCGCCACCCGTCACGACATGGACAGCCTGGCGCAGAAGTACCTCGACCATACCACCATTGCCTTCGAGGATATCGCCGGCAAAGGCGCCAAGCAGCTGACCTTCAACCAGATCCACCTGGACAAGGCCGGCCCCTACGCTGCCGAAGATGCCGACATCACCCTGCGCCTGCACCAGGCGCTGCAGGCGCGCCTGGCACAGACGCCAAGCGTGCAGCCGGTGTTGATGGACATCGAGATGCCGCTGGTGCCGGTGCTGGCCAAGATCGAGCGCCAGGGGGCGCTGGTCGATGCCGCGTTGCTGCAGGTGCAGAGCGGTGAGCTGGGGCTAAAGATGGCCGAGCTCGAGCAGCGCGCCTATGAGCTGGCCGGTGAGGAGTTCAACCTCGGCTCGCCCAAGCAACTGGGCGCGATCCTCTACGACAAGCTGGGCATGCCGGTGCTGAGCAAGACCACCAAGGGCCAGCCATCCACGGCAGAAGCGGTGCTCGACGAACTGGCCGAGCAAGGCTACCCGCTGCCGGAGGTACTGATGCAGTACCGCAGCCTGAGCAAGCTCAAGAGCACCTACACCGACAAGCTGCCGGGGCAGATCAACCCGCGCACCGGGCGTATCCACACCTCATACCAGCAGGCGGTGGCGGCCACCGGTCGACTGTCATCCAGCGACCCGAACCTGCAGAACATCCCGATCCGTACTGCCGAAGGCCGGCGCATCCGCCAGGCTTTCGTTGCCAGCCCGGGTTACAAGCTGCTGGCGGCGGACTACTCGCAGATCGAGTTGCGCATCATGGCCCACCTGGCCAAGGACGAAGGCTTGCTGCATGCCTTCCGCAACAACCTGGACGTGCACCGCGCCACGGCGGCGGAAGTATTCGGCGTAGCCCTGGAAGACGTCACCACCGATCAGCGCCGCAGTGCCAAGGCCATCAACTTCGGCCTGATCTACGGCATGAGCGCCTTTGGCCTGGCCAAGCAGATCGGCGTAGACCGCAAGCAGTCGCAGGATTACATCGACCGCTACTTCGCCCGCTACCCGGGCGTGTTGGCGTACATGGAGCGCACCCGCGCCCAGGCGGCGGAGCAAGGCTTTGTAGAAACCCTGTTCGGCCGCCGCCTGTACCTGCCGGATATCAATGCCAAGAACCCGGCCCTGCGCAGAGGCGCCGAGCGCACGGCAATCAACGCCCCGATGCAGGGCACTGCGGCCGACATCATCAAGCGGGCCATGGTCAATGTGGATAACTGGCTGAGCGAGAGCGGGCTGGATGCTCGGGTGATCCTGCAGGTGCACGACGAACTGGTGCTGGAAGTGCGCGAGGACCTGGTGGAGCTGGTGAAAGATGAAATTCGCCAGCACATGAGCAAGGCCGCGCAACTGGACGTGCCGCTGCTGGTCGAGGCAGGAATTGGTGCGAATTGGGACGAAGCTCACTGATCGGGTGGGGAAAGCTGTGTAGGATCCGTGTTGTAGCGATGCGGATCCGGCACTGCTCAGTGCCAGCGGTGCTGAGGTTTCATGAAACTATCGCAAATAGTTTTCAGGGCTCTGGAACTAAACCGGTGAAGCGGAACTCAGAGTAACTGAATGGCTGGTGAAGCCTTTCGATGCTCCTATGTTGTGTTAAGTGTTGGCAGATATCTGGACCCCGCCCTAGCGGTCCGGACTTGGACCCCGAACTTCCCCCTCCCCATACGAAGTCCGGGGTTTTTTTTGCCCGGAATTTGCCTTGAGTCCGGTGAAGAGCGCTGTAGGAGCGGGCGTGCCCGCGAACCTGGGAGAAGCCCGGGCTATGCTCCGTGTTGGATTCTTCGCGGGCACGCCCGCTCCCACAGTAATTTCCCCCAGAGGGAACGGTGCAGGCCTCAGGCTACCGGCTTGTCTTCCAGTTCCATCCAGTCCGCCAGCACCCGGTACGCCTCTTCCACGCCCAGGCGCTTGGGCGCCGAGAACAGCTGGATGGTCACGCCATCGCCCCAACCCTTGCGGATTTCCGACTGCACCTTGAGCAGGGTGTTCTTGCCCGCGCCGTGGGTCAGCTTGTCGGCCTTGGTCAGCAGGATGTGCATCGGCATGCTGCTGGCCTTGGCCCAGTCGAGCATCATCTTGTCGAAGTCGGTCATCGGATGGCGCACGTCCATCATCAGAATCACGCCACGCAGGCACTCCCGGCTACCCAGGTAGGCTTCCAGGTGTTTCTGCCAGTGCTGCTTGAGCGGAATCGGGACTTTTGCATAACCGTAGCCTGGCAGGTCGACCAAACGCCGTTCATCGTCCAGACTGAAGAAATTCAATAGCTGGGTGCGCCCGGGGGTTTTCGAGGTGCGTGCCAGGCTGGCATGGGTCAGGGTGTTGAGGGCGCTGGATTTGCCGGCGTTGGAGCGGCCGGCGAAAGCCACCTCGTAACCCTGGTCGTCCGGGCATTGTTCGACCTTGGCAGCGCTGAGGGCGAATTTGGCTTTCTGGCAGAGGCCGAGGATGGGGTTCTTGACTTGCATGGGATATCCGATGTGGGTGTTGCCTGACTCAATAGGCCCGAGCCTGGCAAGCGGTGTCGTTTCCGTTTGGATGGCGGAAGTATATAATGCCCCAGTTTTTGTGTGCTCATTCTCCCGGCGAAGGAGAACGGGCATGGGGTGTCGAACAATAGCTCGCGCAACAGAACGCAGCGCGGCCCCCAACCCTGAAGGTCGTTCCGCATGGCGAAATGGCTGCTTGCTGTCGGTATGTTCCTGCCGTTTTTCAGCGCACAGGCTACACAGGATCCCGAGGTGTTGTACAACCGCACGTGCGCGGCCTGTCACACCGGGCAGTTGCCACAGGCACCCAGGCAGGGTGACCGGGCAGCATGGGAGCCAAGGCTGGCGCAAGGCATGGATGTACTGGTGAAGCACGTGACCCAGGGTTTCAAGGCTATGCCGCCGCGTGGATTGTGCATGGACTGCAGTGCCGAGGACTACCGTTTGGTCATCCTTTGGATGAGTGGCAGTCCCGATACATAACATTTCACCCTTAGCCGTGTTGGATTAGCTGATGAACAAACTAGTCGTGAGTCTGCTGTTGACCCTGGGTGTCGCAGGTGCGGCCACTGCTGCGCAACCCGTCAAAGGCGATGCCGCCGCCGGCCAGGCCAAGACGGCCGTCTGTGGCGCCTGCCACAACCCCGACGGCAACAGCCTGGCACCGAACTTCCCGAAACTGGCCGGCCAAGGCCAGCGCTACCTTGAAAAACAATTGCACGATATCAAGTCAGGCAAGCGTACCGTGCTGGAGATGACCGGCATGCTGGCTGCGTTCAGCGACCAGGATCTGGCTGATATAGCCGCCTACTTCTCCAGCCAGAAAGGTAGCGTGGGTGCTGCCGATCCCAAGCTCGTCGAGCGTGGCCGGGCGCTGTTCAACGGTGGAGACCTGGAAAAGGGCATGCCTGCCTGCACCGGCTGCCACTCGCCGAACGGCGCGGGTATCGCCTTGGCCGGTTTCCCGCACCTGGGCGGGCAGCACGCGCAGTACGTGACCAAGCAGCTCACCGACTTCCGCGAAGGCCACCGCACCAATGATGGCGATGCCATGACCATGCGCACCATCGCCGGCAAGTTGAGCAATCACGACATCGAGGCGCTGGCCAGCTACATCCAGGGGCTGCATTAACTTTCAGTTAATGTTGTAGGCCAATGATGAAAGGGCGGCCGGACCGCCCTTTTTTCCGTCCGCAGCCGTTACACTACAGAACTCGGCCCCTTCCCGGCCTGTCTCAGTGCAGGTCGCGTCGTGGCGACCAATGACTGCCCAGGAGTAAAGCATGCGTAAACTGATTCTCAGCGCCGCGCTGGTCGCTGCCAGCGTATTCGGTATGACTGCCGTCCAGGCCGCCGAGCCTGTCGCTGGCAAGGAATACCTCGAGCTGAGCAACCCTGTTCCGGTTTCCGTACCTGGCAAGATCGAAGTGGTCGAGCTGTTCTGGTACGGCTGCCCCCACTGCTACCACTTCGAGCCGACCATCAACCCGTGGGTCGATAAACTGCCCAAGGACGTCAACTTCAAGCGCGTACCAGCCATGTTCGGTGGCGCATGGGACGCCCACGGCCAGATGTTCCTGACCCTCGAAGCCATGGGCGTCGAGCAGAAGGTGCACGCCGCAGTGTTCGATGCCATCCAGAACCAGCGCAAGCGTCTGACCGACCCGCAGGACATGGCCGACTTCCTTGCCACCCAGGGCGTGGACAAGGACAAGTTCCTCGCCACCTTCAATTCGTTCGCCATCAAGGGCCAGGTCAACCAGGCCAAGGAACTGGCGAAGAAGTACGAGATCACCGGCGTACCGAGCATGGTGGTCAACGGCAAGTACCGCTTCGACCTGGGTACCGCCGGCGGGCCGGAAGGCGTACTGAACGTTGCCGACCAGCTGATCGCCAAGGAGCGCGCCGCTAAGTAGGCGGCGTAACCCATGCGCCGCTTCAGAACCGCGCGTGGCATTGGCCTGCACCAGCCGCAGGTCAACGAGCATCACCTGCAGGCCCCTGGCCTCCCTGAGGATGGTCGCCTGCGGCTGCTCAGTTTCAACATCCAGGTGGGCATCAGCACCGAGCGCTACCGGCATTACGTGACCCGCAGCTGGCAGCACCTGCTGCCGCACAACGGGCGTGCCGGCAACCTGCAGAAGATTGGCCAACTGCTGGGCGACTTCGACCTGGTAGCCTTGCAGGAGGCCGATGGCGGCAGCCTGCGCTCGGGCTACGTCAACCAGGTCGAGCACCTTGCCCACCTGGGTGCCTTCCCCTACTGGTACCAGCAACTCAACCGCAACCTCGGGCGTTTTGCCCAGCACAGCAATGGCGTGCTCAGCCGCTTGAAGCCACAACTGCTCGAGGATCACCCATTGCCCGGCCCGGCTGGGCGGGGTGCGATTCTGGTGCGCTTTGGTGAGGGCGAAGATGCGCTGATCGTGGTGATGATGCACCTGGCCCTCGGCGCCAAGACCCGCGCCCTGCAACTGGGTTACATCCGCGAGCTGATTGGCGGCTACCGCCATCAGGTGCTGATGGGCGACATGAATACCCATGCCACCGACCTGCTGGAGCACTCGCCGTTGCGCGACCTGGGCCTGATTGCCCCGCAAGTCGAGGCCACTTTCCCCAGCTGGCGTCCACAGCGTTGCCTGGACCATATCCTGCTCAGCCCAAGCCTCACGCTGGAGCGTGTCGAGGTGCTGGCGCAGCCAATTTCCGACCACCTTCCCGTTGCTGTCGAGATTCGATTGCCTGATGCATTGACTGTGGATACGCTGCCGGTCCTGAGCTAATTGCCATCACCGTTTGCGGACCCGGGCATGACTGAAGACGCTGAGCGCTGGAAAGAAAAATACCTGAAAAGCATCGAGCAGCAGGAAAAGCTCGAACGCCGTTGGGACGCCCGTCTCGACCTGCTGCGTCGCGGCTTGGTACGCAGCACCCTGGCTGCCGAAGGCAGCGACAAGGTGGTGGACCAGTGCATGAAGGAAATGCGCGAGGTCATCCGCAGCGACAACATGGACGCCGGCCTTGCCGGGTTGATTCCTCGTCTTGAGAAGGCGGTGTTGGACTCCGAACAGCGTCGGGAAGCCCGCATGAACCAGGTCAGCGATGCGCTGACAGCGCTGGTCGACCAGCTGCAAGGTCTGCCATTGCCGAACGATGTGTCGCGTCCGTTGAAAAAGCTGGCGAAGAAGCTCAATGGCGGAGTGGCCCAGTCACGCGACCTGCCACCGTTGCTGGGCGAGTTGAGCGGCTTGCAGGGCCGCGCGCTGTCAGCCTTGGGCAAATCGGCGGAGGAGGCCCGCCCCGGCTTCTTGCAGCGCTTGTTCGGCAGCCGCGAGGATGGCGTGCAAGGCGAGCCAGCGCTTGTGCCACTGGCGCTGCCGGTTGCCGAGGCGCAGCCCTTGGCGGCACCTGCCGGTGCCGATGCCCCGCAGCTCGGCGACATGGACGCGCTACAGCCGCTGCCAGCCTCCTCAGCTTCTGTTGTCGAAGCACTCGTAATATCGGAGCCCGAGCTGGAGGCACCAGGCCCGGCGCTTATCGAAACGGCCGAACTGTCACCAGCCCCGCTGCCGCAGCCGTTCCCGGACGATGTATCGGCACCGGTAGCTATCGCCAGCGAGCCGCCGGTTGAAGCAGGACCGGCGCAAACACTCGAAGAAACCTTTGGCGAAGATGGCCCCTACGCCCTGCCCTACGCGGTGGAGCCGCCCTACAGCCAGGTTGCCGAGCATATCGAGCACACTCTGATCGGCTTGCTCGATGACCTCAGCCTGCCGGAGCGACACAAGGCCCAGGCGCTAGAGATGCGTGAACGCGTTGCCCGCGGCTTGAACTGGTATGAGCTGATACCGGTGCTGGATGACCTGGCTGTACTCATGCTGGCGATCACCGACAGCGGCCAGCACGAATTCGAAACCTACCTGCAGCAGCTCAACGAACGCCTGGAAGGTTTCCAGAGCCACCTGCACGAGGCTAGCGCCGGCCATGCCGACAACAGCTCGGCCGCTCGCGAGCTGGATACCCAGCTGCGTGAGCACGTCGATGGGTTGCAGAGCAGTGTGCAAGGTGCCGCCGACGTCGACAGCCTCAAGCACATTCTGGAAAACCGCCTGGAAGGCCTATTGGTGACCATGGATGAGCACAAGCATGAGCGTGATCGCCGCGAACAGGAGCTGGCTGGACGCCTGCAAGGGCTGTCGGAGCGGGTGGCGAACATGGAGCAAGAGGCGCTCGGCTACCGTGAGCACTTGGAAGAGCAGCGCCAGAAGGCCTTGCTCGATCCCCTAACCGGCCTGCCCAACCGTGCGGCCTGGAGCGAGCGGGTTGAGCGCGAAATGCTCGAATGGCAGGCACACGGCGGCCATCTGGCGATGGCGATCCTCGACCTGGACCATTTCAAGCGTATTAACGATAGCTATGGGCACCTGGCTGGGGACAAGGTCTTGAAGATCGTCGCCGACCAGTTGCGCAAGCGCCTGCGCAGCCATGACTTCATCGCCCGGTTTGGCGGCGAGGAGTTTGTCCTGCTGCTGCCGCAGACCTCGCCGGCTGCCGCTGCCCAGATAGCCGAGATGCTGAGGGCCACGGTCGAGGCGTGCCCGTTCCACTTCAAGGGCGAACGGGTGGTGATCACCACGTCCATCGGCCTGGGTGCATTCCGTCCCGGCGAGCGCGGCGATCAGGTGCTCAAGCGCGCCGATGCGGCGCTTTACCGGGCCAAGGAATCGGGACGCAACCGTGTCGAGCTGGCATAGCCGGTAGCTGCTGACTCGCGGCAAGCACGGCCCTTGGGGAGCACGTTATACTGTAGCGCTCATACGCTGAGGCCACTGACGTGCTTTCCACGCTTAAAAAAACCCTGATTTCCTTCCTGCTGTTGTCTGTCGCCGGTTGCTCGACGGGCCTGCGCATCGACCGTAGCCACCCTTCGGTCAACCAGGACAACCGCATCCAGTTCGTTGTCCTGCACTACACCAATGCTTCGCTGGAGCGTTCCCTGGCGTTGCTGACCCATGGCGAAGTCAGCAGCCATTACCTGATTGGTGACGGCCCGGCAACGGTGTACCAGCTGGTGGATGAAAGCCGCCGCGCCTGGCATGCCGGTGATAGCCAGTGGCAGGGGCGGACCTGGCTGAACTCCTCGTCCATCGGTATCGAAATCGTCAACCCGGGCTTCACCGACACGCCGAATGGGCGGGTCTGGCACCCTTACAGCGAAGCGCAGGTCCAGTCGCTGATCGCGCTGCTCAAGGACATCGTCAAGCGTAACAACATCGAGCCACGGCACATCATTGGCCACAGCGATATCGCGCCGCTGCGCAAGCTTGACCCGGGGCCGCTATTTCCGTGGAAACGCCTGGCCGACGCCGGGCTGGGGGTCTGGCCGGATGCAACTGCCGTGGCACGGCAGCAAGCCTATTTCAGCGTCAACCCGCCGAGCGTTGGCTGGTACCAGCAGGAGCTGGCGCGGTTTGGCTATGCGATCGAGCAGACTGGGGTACTGGATGTTGCCACCCGCCATGTGATCGCCGCGTTCCAGATGCGTTTCCGCCCGCAGCGCTTCGATGGCATGCCGGATGCGCAGACGGCGGCGATGCTGCAGGTGCTCAACCGGATGCGTTGATCTGCCAAGGTGAGACGGGCTCTTGTTTAGAAGCGGCCTTCGGCGCTTGTAGCGAAGCGCCAAACGGCAAAGGTGATTCCTGATTCAGTTGCTATAACCTAGTAATCAACTGGATGCCCTCGATGTCAGCCCTCATCGCCTTGCTGCGCCAAATTTTTTACCGTCCCTGGATGCTGGCCACGTTGGCAGCACTGGCCAGCGCGGCACTGTTGCTTTCTGCAAGCATCGGCATTGCCCTGCAACAGATGAAGCAAAGCGAGAGTGCACAGATGAACGCCCAGGGCGAACGCTTTCTGGAGCGCCTCGAGCAGGTGTTCGGCCAGTTGCGCGAAGGGGTCGACCTGCTGCAGGCGCAACCCTTGCGCGGCTGCAGCCCGGCGATGCTGACGGCATTGCAGCAGGTAGGTCTGAGTTCCCGCTTCATTTATGAAGCGGCGTACGTGGATGGAGATGTGGCCTGCTCAAACCGCGGTGACGAGCGGGCGTTCGAACCCTTGCGCGCCCCCGACATCCAAGGGCCGACCTACAGCTACTGGCTGAACACCACGACCGAGCCGAACGAGAACCTGGCCGCGCTGATGCTTGGGAGGGGCAAGTTCGTGGTATCCACCTCTCGTGGGCACCTGACCGATGTGGTCGACCTGCCCCCGGGCGGCAGCCTTGTGGTGGTGTTGGACAACGGTGCCCGGGCCATCCCCGTGCTGGGGCCACCGCAGGTATGGCCGCCTCCTTCGGCCTGGTCAACCAGCCACAAGTCGCTGCTTGAACTCAGCGATCGACTGATCTACCGAATGCCGACCAAGTCACCGGACTACCAGTTGGTGCTGATCGCCCCGCGGGCGAGCCTGCCGTTGAGGATGAACGGCATGCTCTGGCTTCTGTTCCCCGGCAGTGTACTGGCGGCCTGTTGCATCGGCTGGCTGGTACTGCAACTGATCCTGCAGCGGCGGTCGATGAGCTCGGAATTGCAGAATGCCTTGCGTCGCGGCGAACTGCAGGTGCTCTACCAGCCGATCTTCGAGCTCGACAGCCGACGCTGTGTCGGGGCCGAGGCTCTGGTGCGCTGGCGCCGCCCGGACGGTACCCTGACCAGCCCGGACCTGTTCATCCCTTTGGCGGAAAACACCGGGCAGATTCGCCAGATCACGGACTTTGTCCTGCAGCGTGTGCTGGAACAGCTAGGGCAACTGCTGCGCTCGCATCCCAACTTGTACATTTCGGTGAATCTGGCGGCCTGTGATGTGATGGTGCCGCGCATCGGGCGGGTGGCGGCACGCTTGCTGGCCTTGCACCGTGTGTCGGCCAGCCAGATCGCCTTCGAGGTGACCGAGCGCGGCCTGATCGATGTGGTTGTGGCCCGCGACAACCTCCAGGCGCTGCGCGCAGTGGGGCATCAAGTGCTGATCGACGATTTTGGGACTGGCTATTGCAGCCTGGCGTACCTGCAAACCCTGCCAGTGGACTGCCTGAAGATCGACAAGGCGTTTATCGATGCCTTGGGGCACGACGCCGCCAGTAGCGGTGTTGCCCCGCATATCATTCGCATGGCTCACGACCTGCACCTGCGGGTGATTGCCGAAGGAATCGAGTGTGAAGACCAAGCGGTGCTGCTGAACAGCGAAGGGGTCAATTATGGCCAGGGCTGGCTTTTTGCCCGGCCACTGAATGCCCGGCAGTTTGCCGAACTGGTGACTCGAGGTCGGCTGCCGCGGCGGGTTGAGCATTGACTGATCCGGCACCGAAGATGGGGCTGGGGGCAGGGTACATTCAGACCGGTAGTGCCATGTAGAACTGGGTCCCCTGCCCCGGTCGGGAAAACACGCCCATGCGCCCGCCATGCAGTTGCACGATCTCTTTGCACAGCGCCAACCCCAGCCCCGCGCCGCCTTTCTTGCGCCCTACCTGCACGAAGGGCTCGAAGATGCGCCCCTGTTGCCCATAGGCAATGCCTTCGCCGTTGTCCTCGACACTGATGATGACCCGCTCCGCATGCCGTCGTGCATGCAGGCGGATACGACCGCCGCTGGCGGTATGGCGGATGGCATTGTGCAACAGGTTGTCCAGCACCCGGTCGAGTTGGGTGACATCGGCCTGGATACGCGGTAGCGGCGGCTCCAGCTCCGTGATCAACTCGATCTGCTTGTTCGCCGCTGGCTCGGCAAAGCGATGTTGTGCACGTTCCAGCAGTTCGTCTATGGCGCAGGGAGCCAGCTCGAGCTTCTGCATCCCGCTCTGGTAGCGGCTGAAGTTGAGCAGGTCGTTGATCAACTGGGTCAGGCGCTGCATTTCCTCGCCGATGGTCTCCAGCAGGTCATGCTCGCGCGCCTCTGGCGGGAACTTGAGCCGCTCGCGCAACAGGCCGAAGGCCATGTGCATGCCAGTCACCGGGGTGCGCAACTCGTGAGAAGCGCGCAGCACGAACTCGCTGCGCACGCGTTCGAAGGCGCGCTGCTCGGTTACATCATGCAGCACCATCACTGCGCCAAGTATCGGCCCTTGCGGGTGGCTGACCGGGGTCAGGCTGTAGGCGAGCAGGCGCGTTTCGTCATCGACCTCCATGTTCAGGTCGTCTGGCTGGCGGTCGAGGTTGCCGCCGCGCAGTACCTGCCGTAGCTGCTGTTCCAGTTCCGGGCGCTGCAGGGCTTCGGCCAGGCTGCTGCCGGCGCGGCTGTCGGTCCAGCCCAGCTGGCGCTGCGCCACCGGGTTGAGGTGTTCCAGGCGGCCCTGGCGATCAATGATCAGCAGGCCATCGTCGATGCTGTCCAGCACGGCCTGCAAGCGTTGCTGGCCAGCCAGCAGTTCATCGACGTTGGTGGCCTGGTGCTTGCGCAAGGCATCGGCCATCAGGCCGAAGCGGCGGGTGAGCTGGTTCAGTTCGGTGGCCTGTGTGACCGGCAGGGTGACGTCGAAATCGCCCTTGCCGAGTTGGTCGGCCGCTTTAGCCAATGCTTCGATCGGCTGGCCGAAGCGCCGGGCGATGTTGTGCGCGGTGATGAAGCCCAGTACCAGTACCACCAAACCCATCAGGCCGAGTACGCCGCTGACCAGGAGGGCGTGGGCGCGGGTGTGTTCCTCGCTGCGGGTGATGTGCTCCAAGGCCTGCTTGTGGGAATCGATCAGATCGGTGCGGACCTGGTTGAACGCGGCCCCGAGTGGTTGGTCAACGCCCATGCTGCGGGAGGGCGCCGGGCTGTCGCGGTAGGCCTGGAGGAAGGCCTGGTAGTTGCTGCTGGCCTTGCTGAAGCCGGTGCGCTCGCCACCTTGGTCCAGCCCTTGGTTGAGCAGGGTCTGGAAGTTGTCTTGCAGCAGCCGCAGGTTTTCCGGGGCGGTCTCGTCATCGAGGATCAGGGTCAACTGTTCGCCAAGGTTCTGGCGCAACTTCAGCCCTATTTCCAAGGTGTGGGTGGTATCGCGCACCAGTCGCTGCTGCACCGTGGCCATCTGCAGCACGCTGACCAGGCCCAGCAGCAACCCGAGCAGGGCCACGGTGACCAGCGCCGAAATGCTGAGGAAAAGCCGCGTGCGCAGCTTCATGGGCGGCCATTTCATAGGTTGTACTGCTTGCGCTTGCGGTACAGGGTGGATGCATCGATCCCCAGGGTCTTGGCGGCCTGGTCAAGGGTGTCACTGGCGGCCAGCACCGCGCCAATGTGGGCGCGCTCAAGCTCATCAAGGCTCAGCGCGGCGCCTATGCGAGGGGCGTTACCAGCAGGCTGCTCGCCCATGCCCAGGTGGCTGATTTCCACGCGTTCCTGCGGGCAGATGATACTGGCCCGCTCCACCACGTTACGCAGTTCGCGAATGTTGCCGGGCCAGCGGTAGTTGAGCAGGGCTGTGCGGGCTTCGTCACTGAAGCCGCGCGCAGGCCGAGAGTATTCCTTGACGAAGCGGGCGAGAAAGCGGTCGGCCAAGGTCAGGATGTCTTCACTGCGCTCGCGCAGCGGCGGCAGGTGCAAAGTGATGACGTTCAGGCGATACAACAGGTCTTCGCGGAAACGGCTCTCACGCACCATCTCTTCGAGGTTGAGGTTGGTGGCGGCGAGGATACGCACATCGGCGCGACGGGTGACCGGGTCGCCGACGCGCTCGTATTCCTTGTCCTGGATGAAACGCAGCAGTTTGGGCTGCAAGGTCAGCGGGAAATCGCCGATCTCGTCGAGGAATAGCGTGCCCCCATCTGCCTGGTTGACTCGCCCCAGGGTGCTTTCGCTGGCGCCGGTGAAGGCGCCGCGGGTGTGGCCGAACAACTCGCTTTCCATCAGCTCGGCGTTCAGTGACGGGCAGTTGATGGTCACGCAGGATTTGCGCGCGCGCTTGCTCCAGCCGTGGATGGCCCGGGCCAGTTCACCTTTACCTGTGCCCGACTCGCCAAGGATGAGGATGTTGGCGTCGGTGGTAGCGACCTGGCGGGCGGTTTCCAGTACCGCCATCATGGCCGGGCTGTGCGAGTCGAGGCCGTCCTTGGGTTTGCGCACTTCACCTTCCAGGGCCTCCAGTCGCGCGGAAAGCTGGCGCACTTCCAACTGTTTGGCGGTAGCCAGGCGCAGCTGGTCGGGGCTGCACGGCTTTACCAGGTAATCGGCGGCGCCGGCCTGGATCGCGTCTACCGCCGTATCGATCGCTGAGTGCGCGGTGACGATCACCACCCGCATCCAGGGGGCCTGGATACGCATCTGCGCCAGCACATCGAGGCCGTTGTCCTCGCCCAGGCGCAAATCGAGGAAGCACAGGTCGAATACTTGGCGCTGCAGCAAGGCTTCGGCCTGGGCGGCGCTGTTGGCCGTTGCCACATTGTAGCCCTCGTCCTCCAGGCAGTAGCGGAAGGTGCGCAGGATCGCGGACTCGTCATCCACCAGCAGAATGCGGCCTTGGTTGTCCTGGGCTGACTCCATGTGCTGCGCTCCTTTAGGAAAGATCTTCATTTAGTGTGGGAAAAATCGGGCAAGTTGCATGGTCCATTGTGAAGGAACCTGTCCTTTGCATGCTAGCCACTGGCCAATCAGCGCGTGGAGGCCGCGCTATCCAGATGATTTTCTTAGAGGCGCACGGTGGCACATTGGTTGCGAGGATTTTCAGTTTTTGCCTACAAAAGGAGGCACTGCCATGCCCTTTTCCATCCGAGCCGCCATGTTGGCAGCCACATTGCTACCGGTGTTCACGCCGGTATTCGCCGATCCGGTGCAAGACGCCCGCCTGGAGGGGGCCCTGCAAACTGCCCTGTCGCTGAACCGCATGCTCGACCCGTTCCGTATTCAGGTCGAGGTGGATGGCAAGCAGGCGCGGCTTTCCGGTGAGGTGGAGAACGACGTCGAGCGCCAGCTGGCAGAGCATGTGGCTCTGGCTACCCGTGGCATCGAGCAGGTTGACAACCAACTGCGGGTCAATGCCCAGCTGGTGGAGCGCCCGCTGGCGTTGCGTGCCTACGCCCAGCGCCTGGAGGATGCCACCCTGGCCGCCGTGATCCGTGCTCGGCTGCTATGGAGCCGCATAACCGAGAAGGCACCTATAGATGTACAGAGCAGCGAAGGTGTGGTGACCCTGCGCGGCAAGGTCGACAGTGCCGAGGCCAAGGAGCTGGCCGGCGTGGTGGCGCGCACCACCGAGGGCGTACACCTGGTCAACAACCTGGTCAGCCTCGATACCGCCGCCATGGCGAAGGCCCGGGAAGCTCCGGTTGGGCTGCCGACCGGGCCGCAGCCGAGTGACAGCTGGATCATCGACAAGATCCAGAACAGCTACCGCTTCAGCCGCAACCTCGATGGCCTGAACCTGAAAGTGGCCAGCGAAGAGGGGCTGGTTCGGCTTTCAGGCGAGGTGGTCAGCAGCGAGCAGAAAACCATCGCCGTGGAAATCGCTAGGCAGATCATCGGCGTGCGCGGGGTGGATGCCGACCTGCTCAAGGTAGCGACCAAGGTCGAAGGTTGATCGTGCAATTCGCACGACCCCACGGAAGGCATCGTGCAGGATACGTCCCTGTCGATTATCGCCTTCATGTGTAAATACTTGATTTTAAAGGATTTTATTTGAATCAAAAGGCTGGCATGCAGGCTGCAATTACTTATTCAGGTTTGAACAAGAATTACAGCAGGAGGAGCCGGCATGAACTGCCAATCCGTCAACCGCTTGCAGAGCGCCGCACTGCCCCTGCGCCAGGTGTTGTCACTCGGCCTGGCGCTGGTACTGACTTTGGCCGCTGGCCTCTTCTATTACAGCTGGCAGACCGCGCGCCTGGCCGAGCAAGTGGCGGCGCAGACCGCCCTGTTGACGCACATTCAGGCAACCCGTGCCAACACCCTGGTCAAGGCCGCCGACCCGCTGCCAACCGGCCAGGCCAGTGCGTCACCGGGCACCTTGGAAAATGTCGTACCCCAGGACCGCTGGGTGTTCTGACCGCCGGTTGAACCGATTCCGAAAAAGAAAGGAGAACCACCATGCTGAGTTGGGCTATCACTTTCCTCATCATCGCCATTGTCGCCGCCGTACTGGGCTTCGGTGGTATCGCGGGCGCTGCCACGGGTATCGCGAAGATTCTGTTCATTGTCTTCCTGGTGCTGTTCGTAGCCTCCTTCTTCTTTGGACGTGGACGAGGTTGAAGATGGGCAGGAAGCGTTGGACAGCCCTGGCTGCCGCCCTGTTACTGGGTGGCAGTGCGGCGGCGATGGCGGCCAATGACGGCCAGGTCCGGGTCGACCAGTTGCTCGGCTCGGACCCGGAGTACAGGGAAACCTGGCAGGACACGATCAAAGGCGAGGAACGCCTGCCTGACTGGGTGGTCAATCTGACCGGCAGTTCCCAGCAGCAGATGTCTGCCGTCACCGAAGACGGCGACAAGTACCTGGTCGGCCCGTTGTGCGAAGGCCAGGACAACTGCACCTACAAGCGCCTGATCGTGGCGTTCAGCTGGGACAAGGATGATGCCTACGGGATGCTCGTGGAGGTGCCCGAAGGTCTGCCGAACGACAAGTCGCCTACCCGCCACGCGCAGTACCGCTGGCTGGGTGAGCCGGATGACGGCATGAAGGCAATGCTGCAGGAGCAGCTCAAGCGTGACCCGAACTGGTACTGAGCGTTTGTAGCCGGTACGGATGAAAGGTCATGCACTGTCACGTAATAGAAGCTGAACCTGTCTATATTTCAGCCTTCTATGATGCGCCGCCCCGAGGAGGGGCTGCACATGACCAAGGGGCCGGGCTGTTCTGATTGTTGCAGGATCGGAGTGGCCTAGGGGTACAGGGAGTGCCTCCAGCAATGGGCCGGGTCAGGAAAGGCGGAATCGGAAGTTTCAGGTCGGCGGTGCCATAGGGGCATCTGACCAGACCTGACTTCCGAGGAGCCATGTAGGAAACGTCTCTTCCCTGCGCGATTTCCTCTTCGAGACACATTTTGTCTCGACCGCACATCAATTTTTTTCGATCAGCTCGGCGCTTGTTCAAGTGGCATTTCGGCCATTCGGATTGTCGAACGAGCCATCGCCCCTGTCCTTTTTACCCTGCCAAATCTGCCTAAATATGGCGGTTTGGTCTTGTTCGGGATTCCGAACGTTGTAAATCAAGCACTTGCGAACCTCTCGTTCTGGTCAGAAACGTTATGCATAAACGGCATGGGCCATGCGCTTCAGGCATTAGATTTCCCCCTTTGCCATCGCAATAGTTGCCGCCTTTTTCGCCGGCCGAGCGCCCTATCGCTCGCCTGCGGTGTCCTTACATGAAGTCGCCGGACGGAAGCAGCTGCTGCCCGTGACCTAGCCAACGGCTCTGTTACGCGCGTTTCCGTTGGGTGCCCATGACCACTAGAACAAAGGGTAAAGACATGAAGAAGGCAAAACTGAGCCTCGCCTGGCAGATCGTCATCGGTCTGGTCCTGGGTGTTGCAATCGGCGCTCTACTGAATCATTTCAGTGCAGAAAAGGCATGGTGGATCAGCAACGTCCTCCAGCCCGCTGGTGACATCTTCATTCGCCTGATCAAGATGATCGTTGTCCCGATCGTGATTTCGTCGCTGATCGTGGGTATCGCCGGGGTTGGCGACGCGAAGAAACTGGGCAGCATCGGCCTGAAGACCATCATCTACTTCGAAGTGGTGACCACCATCGCCATCGTCGTCGGCCTGGTGTTGGCCAACCTGTTCCACCCGGGCGCCGGCATCGACATGAGCACCCTGGGTACAGTGGACATCTCCAAGTACCAGGCTACCGCGGCCGAGGTGCAGCATGAGCATGCGTTCATCGAAACCCTGCTGAACCTGATCCCGTCGAACATCTTCGCAGCGCTGATGCGTGGCGAAATGCTGCCGATCATCTTCTTCTCGGTGATGTTCGGCCTGGGTCTGTCGAGCCTGCAGGCAGAGCTGCGCGACCCGCTGGTGCGTACTTTCCAGGCGGTTTCCGAGACCATGTTCAAGGTCACCCACATGATCATGAACTACGCCCCTATCGGCGTGTTCGCCCTGATCGCCGTGACCGTGGCCAACTTCGGGTTCAGCTCGCTGCTGCCGCTGGCCAAGCTGGTGGTACTGGTGTACTTCGCCATCGCCTTCTTCGCCTTCATGGTGCTGGGCCTGGTTGCCCGCCTGTTCGGCTTCTCGGTGATCAAGATCATGCGCATCATGAAAGATGAGCTGATTCTCGCTTACTCCACCTCCAGCTCGGAAACCGTGCTGCCGCGCGTGATCGAGAAGATGGAGAAGTACGGTGCGCCGAAGTCGATCTGCTCGTTCGTGGTACCGACCGGCTACTCGTTCAACCTCGACGGCTCGACCCTGTACCAGAGCATCGCGGCCATCTTCATTGCCCAGCTGTACGGTATCGATCTGTCGTGGAGCCAGCAGCTGCTGCTGGTGCTGACCCTGATGGTCACCTCCAAGGGTATCGCTGGCGTACCGGGTGTTTCTTTCGTGGTGCTGCTGGCCACCCTGGGCAGCGTGGGTATCCCGCTGGAAGGCCTGGCCTTCATCGCCGGTGTCGACCGCATCATGGACATGGCCCGTACCGCCTTGAACGTTGTGGGCAACGCCCTGGCAGCCCTGGTCATCGCGCGCTGGGAAGGCATGTACGACGCCGCCAAGGGCGAGAAGTACTACGCCTCGCTGATGGCCGGCAAGCAGGAAGCGGCCATGGTTGGCGAAGCTGCCAAGCGCTGAGCCTGACTGCTGTTTGACCAAAAGCCCCGACTTGTCGGGGCTTTTTGTTGCCTGTGAGATCTTGGGAGCCAATTGCGAACCCTTGTAGGAGCGGCCTTGTGTCGCGAAAGGGCCGCAGAGCGGCCCCGGCAATTTGTGCAGCGGAGCTGAAATCTTGGGGGGCGCTGCGCACCCCTTTCGCGACACAAGGCCGCTCCTACAAAGGATCGCGATCGCCAGTCACAGGCCCCGATACGCTATCATTCGGGCATTTTTCAGGGGGAACACACGGATGCTCAACGGCCTTTGGCTTGGCTTTTTCCTGGTGGCGGCAGTGTCCGCCCTGGCCCAATGGCTAATAGGCGGCAACGCCGGCATCTTCGCGGCGATGGTCGAGAGCATATTCGCCATGGCCAAGTTGTCGGTCGAGGTGATGGTGCTGTTGTTCGGCACGCTGACCCTGTGGCTGGGCTTTCTCAAGATCGCCGAGAAGGCTGGCATCGTCGAGTGGCTGGCCAAGGTGCTCGGCCCGCTGTTTGCCCGGCTGATGCCGGAAGTTCCGCCCGGCCACCCGGCCCTGGGCCTGATCACCATGAACTTCGCCGCCAACGGCCTGGGGCTGGACAACGCCGCCACGCCGATCGGCCTGAAGGCCATGCGCGCGCTGCAGGAGTTGAACCCCAGCAGTACCACGGCGAGCAACGCGCAGATCCTGTTCCTGGTGCTCAACGCATCGTCGTTGACCCTGCTGCCTGTGACCATCTTCATGTATCGGGCCCAGCAAGGTGCGGCGGACCCGACCATGGTGTTCCTGCCAATCCTGCTGGCCACCAGCGTCTCCACCTTGGTCGGCCTGCTGTCGGTGGCAGTGATGCAGCGCCTGCGCCTGTGGGACCCGGTAGTGCTTGCCTACCTGATTCCCGGTGCCTTGCTGCTGGGCGGCTTCATGGCCTTTCTCGGCACCCTTTCGGCGGCCGCGCTGGCCAGCCTGTCGTCGATCCTGGGCAACCTCACGTTGTTTGGCGTGATCACCCTGTTCCTGGTGATCGGCGCCTTGAAGCGGGTCAAGGTGTATGAAGCCTTTGTCGAAGGCGCCAAGGAAGGTTTCGATGTGGCCAAGGGCCTGTTGCCTTACCTGGTGGCGATGCTGGTGGCGGTGGGTGTATTGCGGGCCTCAGGCGCCCTGGAGCTGGCCTTGGACGGTATTCGTCATGCGGTGACTGGGCTGGGCCTGGACACCCGCTTCGTCGAGGGCTTGCCCACGGCGCTGGTCAAACCGTTCTCCGGCAGTGCGGCGCGGGCGATGCTGATCGAGACCATGCAGACCCACGGTGTGGACAGCTTCCCGGCGCTGGTGGCGGCGACGATTCAGGGGAGTACCGAAACCACCTTCTACGTGCTGGCGGTTTACTTTGGTGCGGTGGGTATCCAGCGCGTGCGCCATGCCGTCGGCTGCGCCTTGCTGGCGGAGTTTTCCGGTGTGATCGCGGCGATATTCGTCTTCTATTGTTTCTCCACCTAACTTTTTTGGGGGCGCTGTGCGCCCCATCGCCGGCAAGCCAGCTCCCACCTTGACCTCACAGACTTCAAGGCATGCGAAGTACCTGTGGGAGCTGGCTTGCCGGCGATGAGGCCCTGACAGGAGATAGAACCGGGCCTGACTCAACGGACTGATGGTGGTTGTGTACTACCCGCCTGTGCAATGGTCCAACTCACCACCTGCCCGGTCAGCTGGTCGCAGGCCTTCCCGAAACCGGCAACTACTGCTGACACCTGCTTGTCGGCCAGCGGCTGGCGAATTTCGAAGCGTTTGCTGGCCAGAATGCGCTGGTTGCGGCCTTGGACCAGGCGTGCGTCATAGCGGATCACCACCTCCACCGCCCCGCCCGCGCGGTATTCGGTCTGGAACGCCTGAAGCTCGCCAGCCAACTCGTAGTCGGCCTGCAGGTTGCTGTCGTCGGCGCTAAGGCGTTCTACCTGGCCGTCACGCTGGAAACCGTCTAGCAGCCGGTTGCGCAGCAGCACCGGCACTGCGTCGCTCCAGCGCGCGCCCTTGTAGCTGCTGACCACATCGCCCTGGGGAATCACTGCAATCCGTGGCCCGGCCAGCACTTCGCTGGCCAGCGGCTTGTTCAGGCGCAATGACCAGTCCAGCGCCGGCGCCGTCCGGCCGGGCTGGTTCACCGGCAGACGGTACAGGTCGACGGGCTCGCTCTGCGGCAGGATCGAGCAGGCACTGGCCAGGCTCAGTGCGGCCGCCAGGGCCAGCAGGCGCAGCGACGGTTTCATGGTTGGAACTCCTTGTTGTTGTCGCGGCCGAGCAGGTAGCCGCTAGGGTCGGCCTCCAGTTGCCGGGAAATGCCTTTGAGTGCGTTTAGGGTTTCGCGTAGCTCGCGAATCGCCGGGGTCAGCTGGTTCAGGCCCTGGGCACCGTCGCCGATGGCTTCGCGGTTGTCCTCGAGCAGGCGGTTGATGGTGGCGGTGCTCTCGGCCAGTGACTGCATGGCCTGCTCGGCGCTGCCGATTGCCTGCTTGCCTTCGCTGCCCAGCAGGCCGTTGGCATTGCGCATCAGTGCCTGGGTTTCGGCCAGGGTGGCGCTGGCCTGCTTGCCCACCTGCACCAGTTGCTCGATGGCCTGGGTGATGCTGCCGTGCTGGCCAGCGAAGGCGCCGGTGGTCTTGTCGAGGTTGGACAGGGTGTTGCTGAGGTGGCCGATGTTGTCCTCGGAAAACATCTGGTTGGCGTTATGCAGCAGCAGGTTGATGTTGGTCACCAGGTCGCTGCTGTCATTGAGCAGGCGCGAGATTGGCGAGGGCGATGCGATGATCACCGGCAGCTTGCCGTCCTTGCCTTTCAACTCGGGGCTTTGCGGGGTGCCCCCGCTGAGCTGGATGAACGAGTTGCCGGTCACGCCGGCCAGGGTCAGCTTGGCCTGGGTGTCTTCCTTCACCGGGGTGTCGGCGCTCAGGCGCACCCGTGCCAGTACCCGGCGCGGGTCTTTCGGGTCCAGGCGCAGGGTGGACACATCGCCTACCTTGATGCCGTTGTACTGCACCGGGCTGCCGCGGGACAGGCCGGAGACGGCTTCGTTGAACACCACTTCGTAGTCCTTGAAGGCGTCGTCGACACTCGACTTGGCCAGCCACATGCCGAACAGCATGGCGCCGGCCACCACCAGGACGGTGACCAGGCCGATAAGAACGTGATGGGCTCGGGTTTCCATTGCTCAGCGCTCCTGCCCGGCACGGGTGGCGGCCTGCTCGGCTGCGCGCCCGCGTGGGCCATGAAAGTATTCTTGAATCCAGGCGTCGTCGGTTTGCTCGACCTCAGCCAGCGGGCCGGCCACCAGGACCTTCTTCTGCGACAGCACGGCGATGCGGTCGGTGATGGTGTACAAGGTGTCGAGGTCGTGGGTGATGAGGAACACCGACAGGCCCAGGGCGTCACGCAGGGTAAGGATCAACTGGTCGAAGGCGGCGGCACCGATCGGGTCCAGGCCGGCGGTGGGCTCGTCGAGGAACAGGATGTCCGGGTCCAGTGCCAGTGCCCGGGCCAGCGCGGCGCGCTTGATCATGCCCCCGGACAGCGAGGCCGGGTATTTGTCGGCGGCCGAGATTGGCAGCCCGGCCAGGGCCAGTTTCACCCCGGCCAGGTGCTCGGCATCGGCGCGGGACAGCCCGGCGTGCTCGATCAGCGGCAATGCCACGTTTTCGGTGACAGTCAGCGAAGAGAACAGCGCGCCCTTCTGAAACAGCACGCCGAAGCGCCGTTCGACCAGTGAGCGCTGCTCTTCGCGCAGGCCGGCCAAGTCCTGGCCGAACACCTTGATCTGCCCTTCGTCGGGCCGCCGCAGGCCAATGATGCTGCGTAGCAGCACCGACTTGCCGCTGCCCGAGCCGCCGACCACGGCGAGTATCTCGCCGCGATACAGGTCGAGGTCGAGGTTTTCGTGCACGCTCTGGCGGCCGAAGCGGTTACAGATGCCGCGGGCCTCGATCACACGTTCCTGGCCACTCACCAGCCCATCTCCATGAAGAACAGCGCAGCCACCGCATCCAGCACGATGACCACGAATATCGACTGCACGACCGCCGAGGTGGTGTGCGCGCCCACCGATTCGGCGCTGCCGCTGACCTTGAAGCCTTCCAGGCAGCCGATCGCGGCGATCAGGAAGGCGAAGAACGGTGCCTTGGCCAGGCCGACCAGGAAGTGCTGCACGCCGATGTCGCTTTGCAGCAGTGACAGGAACATGGCTGGCGAGATGTCCAGTGACAGCGCGCACACCACCGCGCCGCCGACGATGCCGCAGATCATCGCGATGAAGGTCAGCAAGGGCAGCGAAATCAACAGCGCCAGTACGCGCGGCACCACCAGCATCTCCATAGGGTTCAGGCCCAGGGTGCGGATGGCATCGATTTCCTCGTTGGCCTTCATCGAGCCGATCTGCGCGGTGAACGCGCTTGCGGTGCGGCCGGCCATGAGGATGGCGGTCAGCAGCACGGCGAACTCTCGCAGGAACGAGAATGCCACCAGGTCGACGGTGAAGATGGTCGCGCCGAAATCGGCCAGCACCGTGGCGCCGAGGAAGGCCACCACCGCGCCCACCAGGAAGGTCAGCAGGGCGACGATGGGCGCGGCGTCCAGACCGGTCTGTTCGATGTGCGCCACGACCGGGGTAAAGCGCCAGCGATGGGGTTGCAGGGCACGGCGCAGCAGGGTTTCGAGGATCAGGCCAACGAAGCCGAGCACCTGCAGGGTGTCTTGCCACAAGGTGCCAACGGCGCAGCCGATGCGCTCTAGCAGCAACAGCAGCACGTTACGCTCGGGTTCCTTGACCGGAATGCAGTAGTCCTGCACCGAGCAGTAGACATTCTTGAGCAGGGCGCGGCTGGCTTCGGGCAGGCCATGGGTGCAGCGGGACAGGCGTTCGGAGCCGAGCAGTTCGGCCAGCAGCGAGGCACCGGCGGTATCCAGGCGTCCCAGTTGGCTAAGGTCGGCGACGGTATCGGCAGCATATTGCGCCCGCAGGCGCTCGCTCTCACGCTTGAGGCTGGCGTAGTGCGCCAGGGTCCAGTCACCGGTAATGCGCAGGCAGGCCGGTTGGCTACTGGTGTCCAGGGTGGCGCTGGGGGTGGTCATCGGCTCCATGCTACTGACTCGGCGCTAAGGCTTAGGGCCTGATCATAGCGCAGCGGGCATGGGCTGTTTGGTGATTATGTGCTGTCTTCACGGACCTTGGGGGCTGCTTTGCAGCCCATCGCCGCCATCGCCGGCAAGCCAGCTCCCACATGGAGCGGGTTATCGCTGGCCCGGTGGGAGCTGGCTTGCCGGCGATGGGCCGCAAAGGGGCCCCCTTAAACTCACCCTGCGGGCGCGTCATCGACCACCTTGAAGCGCAGCACACCGATGACCTGCCCATCCTCTGTCAGTACCCTCACCTGCCACTTGCCCACCGGGTTCGGCGGGAAGTTCTGCTTGTGGGTCCAGGCCCGGTAGCCTTCCTTGCGCCCGCCATGGATGTCCAGGGCAATGCGATCGACTTCCTGGCCGTCCTTTTGCCACACGTGATAGATCCGCTCGTTCAGGCCGCGTGGCGCGTTGATCGCGGTGTAGGCGTACAGGCCGCTGCTACGGATGCGGCTGGCGGCAATTTCGTGCAGCGAATCGCCCGGCTGGCGGTTCAGCACTTCGGTACTGACCGCCACTTCGGTCATCCACAAGGTTGCTGGTGGCACCCAGGAGCGCAGAAGCCAGCCCCCGCCGCCAACCGACAGGGTGACCAGCACCAGGGCCACGGCACGGCGCCAGTTGTTGATCGGGAAGCTGCTGGCAAGGCTGGGAAACGACAGGGCCATGGCTGCGATCAGGGCCAGCTTGAAGCTTTGCGCGGTGGTCAGGTGCAGGATGATCGGCAGCGCGGTCAGCAGGGCGGCGAACAGGGTCAGGGTATGCAGCGCCAGGAACAGCCAGCGCCTCGGTGCCAGCCACTTGTAGTACAGCGGATCGATGATCGAAATCAGCCCGGCGGCGCCAAGCAGGCCGGTGAACACCAACTGGCCGCTGTTCCAGGTGGTGGTGATGAAGAAGAACGGCAGTACGAAGAACAGCGATTCCTGGTGGATCATCTGTGTCGCATAGCGCAGCAATGGCTGCGGTATTTCGCGGTTGAAGGTGCGCGCGAACAGGCCGGTGAGGGTGTTTTCCAGCATCAGCCAGAGCCAGCTGACCAGCATGAGCACAGCTACCCAGCTGGCAAGGCCAGCCTGGCGGTCGACCAGGATAAAACTGCCGATGCCGGAGAGGAAACCGCCGAGCGCGATGATGCCGGGGTAGCGTTTGAGCAGTTCGATGATGCGCTGGACGATGTGGGGGATTTGGGGCATTGGGGGCTACAACAGAATGGGTGAGGTGACTGTGCTGGCCTCTTCGCGGGCGCGCCCGCTCCCACCCGAGACGGGGGGGGGCGCGGCCACTCTGGGGAGGGGGGAGTTCTC
>NZ_JBKGFP010000085.1:0-19374 GCF_046557535.1 Pseudomonas sp. S1(2024) | reverse complement strand
CGCCCGCTCCCACAGGGTCCGGGTTGTCACTGACCTTGTGGGAGCGGGCGTGCCCGCGAAGAGGCCGGTACTGGCAAAAGGATACCGTCGTTTCACTGCTCGCGTGTAGCACCGCTCGGTTTTTCCGGACCGTGCCGACGCCAGCGCAACAGCCCCGCTGCCAGGATCAGCCCCGATAGCAAGGCAACCAGCCCATAGAGTTCATCATAGCCAAGCAACGGCTTTTCGATACGCACATAGCCATCTTCCTTGAGCAGTTCCTTCAGCGCCTCGTTGGCCTGCGCCAGGCTGACCTGCCGCAGCTTGCGCACCGGGTTGGCGAAGCGTCCGTCGCTATAGTCGTTCAGCGCGCCCCAATAGTAGTCGGCCAAGGCACTGTTGCCCTGGGTGCTCCAGCTTTCCTTGGCGACGCTGGCGTACTTGATGCGCTCGAAGGTCTCCGGGTCGAGGCCTTCCTTGCGCAGGTGATCGAACAATTTCTGCATCACCTCGACCGCCTGGTCGATGTCCTCGCGCTCCAGGTCGGCATTGAGGCTTAGCAGGCCGGTGTCGCCGAAGCTCTCGCGTTGTGCCGAAGGGCCGTAGGACAACCCGTTGCGCAAGCGCAGTTGGTCATACAGCGCCCAATCCAGGTAGTGCGACAGCAGGTCGAGGGTGGCCTGATGGTCGTTGTCCAGCACCGGCTCGACGAACAGCCAGTGCAGCTTGACGCTGTCGCCCAGCCAGCCGCGGGTCAGGTCGCGGCGCTGTTCAGCTTGCTGGCCGATGCTTTCCAGGGTGCGGCGCTCCTCCGGCTCGGTGGCGGGCAATTCGCCAAAGGTGCGCTCCAGGTAGGCCGGCAGCAGGCGGTCGAGGCCGCCGACCACGATCAGGGTCATGTTGTTGGCCGCGTACCAGCGGTCACGCAAGGTGTTCACCTGCTCCAGGGTCATGTCGTCGAGGTTGGAGCGCTCCGGGCATTTCAGGCCCAGCTCGGTGGCCAGCTGGTCACTGGCGGGGTGGCCGATGTCCTGGCGGTCGAGCCAGCGCTGCAGGTGGCCATAGTGGCCGCCATCCTCGCGCTCGATGATGCGCTTGGCGGTGGCCAGGGCCTTGGCATCGATGCGGGTGTCGTGGATCACCGCCAGCAGCAGGTCGAGGATTTTGCGCTGGTTGCGCGCCGGGGCTTCGATGACGAAGGTGGTGTCGGCGCTGCTGGTGTAGGCGTTCCACTCGCCGCCCAGCGATTGCAGGCGCTCTTCCAGGCCGCCCTCGCCAGTTTCGTCGATGCCACTGAACAGCAGGTGCTCGAGCAGGTGCGGCAGCTCTTTCTGCTCGCAATTGAAGTCATCCAGGCCGACGCCGACCACCAGGCGAATCGCCACATGGTCACGTTCATAACCGTTTTTCAGGATGACCTGCAGGCCGTTGGGCAACAGGTAACCTTCAACCCGCGAGCGGTCGAGGGCGAATGAGGGCAGGCTGCAGATCAGCAGGCAAACGAACATCAGGCAACGCATGGGCGAGCTTGGGTCCTCAGGTAGGCGAAATCACGGCAGACGGGCTTCGTCCGGCACGCTGTCGAGCATCAGCCCGCCCGTGTCCGAGCCGCCCAGTACCACATAGGCACTGCTACAGAACAAAGAGTTCAACCGTTTCATGTCGGCGATCAGCTCCAAGTGTAGCGAACTGGTCTCGATACTTTGCACTACCTTGCGCTGCAAGCGGCTGACATGGGCGTGGGCAAGGCGCCGTTCCTGGGCGCGAAAACGGCGTTTTTCCCGCAGCAGCAAGCGGGCGCTTTCCGGGTCGGCACTGAGGAACACCGACAAGCCCAGGCGCAGGTTGGCCAGCAGCTGTTCCTGCAAGCCGGTGAGTTCTTCAAGGCCCACCTGGGAGAACTCCCGGCGCTGGCTGGTTTTCTGCTGTTGGACCTTGCGCAGCATGCGCTCGATCAGGTCGCAGGCCAGCTTGAGGTTGATCGCCAGTTCGATGATTTCCGCCCAGCGGCGGTTGTCCTGTTCGCTGAGGTCTTCACGCGACATCTGCGCCAGGTACAGCTTGATCGCGCTGTACAAGGCTTCGGCGTCCTCGCCGAGGGCGCGGACCTGCTGCGGCAAGGCGGCCTGGGTACCGCGCAGGGCACCGAGCATGGCTTCGAGCAGGCTGTCGACGATATCGCCCAGGCGCAGGGTTTCGCGGGAGGCGTTGGCCAGGGCCAGGCTGGGTGTTTCCAGCGCCGAGGTGTCGAGATGGCGCGGGCGAATCTGGCCGTTGCCGTTTTCCCGTTCGGGGAGCAGGGTGTTGCACAGCCGGCCCATGGGTTTGACCGTGGGCAGCATGATCAGGCAACGCAGCGTGTTGTAGAGCAGGTGGAAGCCGATGACCAGCTCCTGTGGGCTGAAGCTCAGTGAGTCCATCCAACCCACCAGCGGGTGCAGCACTGGGATGATCAGCAGCAAGCCGATCAGCTTGTACAGCAGGCTGCCCAGGGCCACACGGCGTCCAGCGGCGTTCTGCATGCTGGTGCTGATGAAGGCCAGCAATCCGCTGCCGATGTTGGCGCCCACCACCAGGCCGATGGCCACTGGCAGGCTGATCACTTCGGCGCCGGCCAGTGTCGCGGTGAGCAGCACGGCGGCCAGGCTGGAATAGGAAATCATGGCGAACAGTGCGCCGACCAGGGCGTCGAGCATGATGTCGCCGGTGAGCGAAGCGAACAGCACCTTCACGCCCTGGGCGTGGGTAATCGGTGTAGCTGCCTGCACGATCAGCTCCAGTGCCAGGATGATCAGGCCAAGCCCGATGCCTACCCTGCCCAGCTGGCCCGCCCGCGTCTGCTTGCGCGAGAGGAAGAAGATCACACCCAGGAAGATCAGCAGCGGCGACAGCCAGGACAGGTCCAGGGTCAGCACCCGGGCCATCAGCGCGGTACCCACGTCGGCGCCGAGCATGATTGCCAAGGCCGGGGTCATGGCCATCAGACCTTGGCCGACGAACGAGGTGACCAACATGGCTGTGGCGTTGCTGCTTTGCACCAGGGCTGTGACCAGAATGCCTGCGACGAACGCGAGCGGGCGTTTGCTCATGTTCTGGCTGATGATGCGCCGCAGGCTCGAGCCGAATACCCGGAGTATGCCGGTACGCACGATGTGGGTGCCCCAGACCAGAAGCGTAACGGCCGAGAGCAGGTTGAGCAGGGTCAGCATGGCGACGGCCCCCTGTTGCATCGGCCCAGAGGGCCAAGAGACGAAGCGTGAGCGTTTGAAGAATTTTCAGTGCTCACTCAAAGCTTTAGTTGTTTTGCGGCACGCCCGCTCCCACAGATACCACACCACCCTCAGGGCCTGTGATATCCCTGTGGGAGCGGGCGTGCCCGCGAAGAGGCCAGTACAGCAAATGGCAGAATTCAGTAATCCGGGCATGAAAAAGGGCCCAGCGAAGGGCCCTTTGTGTCCTGCACTTCCTGATCTTATTGACCCGGAATGTCCTTGCGCAGTTTCACCGGCTCATGCTCTTTGCCGTTCTTGCGGGCCAAGGCAGTGCGCATGCGGATGTTGATGGCTTCCACCGCCAGCGAGAACGCCATGGCGAAGTAGACGTAGCCCTTTGGTACATGCACGTCGAAAGCTTCGGCGATCAGCACGGTACCGACCACGATCAGGAACGATAGTGCGAGCATCTTCAGCGACGGGTGCTTGTCGATGAAGTCGCTGATGGTGCCGGCGCACAGCATCATCACCAGCACGGCGACGATGATCGCGGCGATCATCACCGGTACGTGGGACACCATGCCCACCGCAGTGATCACCGAGTCCAGCGAGAACACGATGTCGATGATGGCGATCTGGATGATGGTGTAGAAGAACTTGCCACCCGCGCCTTTCGGTTCTTCCGGGTTTTCGTCCTCGCCTTCCAGGCCGTGATAGATCTCTTGCGAGCTTTTCCACAGCAGGAACAGGCCACCAAAGAACAGGATCAGGTCCCGCCCGGAGATGCCCTGGCCCATGACCACGAACAGGTCGGCGGTAAGGCGCATGACCCAGGTGATCGACAGCAGCAGCATGATACGAGTGACCATGGCCAGGGCCAGCCCGAAGATCCGGGTGCGCGGCTGCATGTGCTTGGGCATGCGGCTGACCAGAATCGAGATCATGATGATGTTATCGATACCGAGGACGATCTCAAGCGCGGTAAGGGTAAAAAAGGCAACCCAGATTTCCGGGCTGGTCAGCCATTCCATGTGTCTTCCTTCGAACGGTAAAGGCGACGCGCCCGGATCCGGGCGCGTCGCGTTAGGGAAATACGTGTTTATTAAAGACTACTGAACAGCGGGAAAATCCCCATCAGCAGCGCGGCGAGCATTATGCACAGGCACACCAGCACTGCCCACTTCAAGGTGAAGCGCTGATGATCGCCGAACTCGATCCCGGCCAGGGCCACCAGCAGGTAGGTGGAGGGTACCAGGGGGCTTAGCAGGTGTACCGGCTGCCCGACGATCGACGCACGGGCCATTTCCACCGGGCTGATGCCATAGTGGCTGGCAGCTTCGGCCAGCACCGGCAGCACGCCATAGTAGAACGCGTCGTTAGACATGAAGAAGGTGAACGGCATGCTCACGATCGCGGTTATCACCGCGAGGTATGGGCCCAACGCCTCGGGGATGACCGACAGCAGGCTCTTGGACATGGCGTCGACCATGCCGGTGCCCGACAGGATGCCGGTGAAGATGCCGGCGGCAAAGATCAGCCCGGTGACCGCCAGCACGCTGCCGGCGTGGGCGGCGATGCGGTCTTTCTGCTGCTGCAGGCACGGGTAGTTGACGATCATGGCGATGCTGAAGGCGATCATGAACAGCACGGGCAGCGGTAACACGCCGGCAATCAGCGCGACCATCAGGGCAGCGGTCAGGGCACCGTTGAAGTACAGCAATTTTGGCCGGCGCGCGTCCGGGTACTGCGAAACGGTAATTTCGCTGTGGTCGATGTCGTCGGTGGGCAGGTGCAACTCGCCCAGGCGGGCACGTTCGCGCTTGCCGTACATGTAGGCGATGGCCAGGATCGCCAGCACACCGAACAGCATGGCGGGGATCATCGGCACGAAGATGTCCGACGGGTCCACGTGCAGGGCGCTGGCGGCGCGGGCGGTCGGGCCACCCCAGGGGGTCATGTTCATTACCCCGCCGGCGAGAATGATCAGGCCGGCCATGATCCGCGGGCTCATGCCCAGGCGGCTGTACATTGGCAGCATGGCGGCGCAGCAGATCATGTAGGTGGTGGCGCCGTCACCGTCGAGCGAGACCACCAGGGCCAGTACCGCGGTGCCGACGGACACTTTCAGCGGATCGCCCTTGACCAGCTTGAGGATCTTGCGCACGGCCGGGTCGAACAGGCCGGAATCGATCATCAGGGCGAAATAGAGGATGGCGAACATCAGCATCACGCCGGTAGGTGCGAGCTTGCTGATGCCCTCGAGCATCATCGGGCCGATCTTGGCGGAAAAACCGCCGAACAGGGCGAACAGGATCGGTACCAGAATCAACGCGATCAAGGCCGAAAGGCGCTTGGTCATGATCAGGTACATGAAGGTGATGACCATGGCAAAGCCGAGGAAGGTCAGCATGGCAGTACTCCAGGCGTGGCGCGGCGAAAGGAACGTCGATTCGGGCGGATCAGCGCGTTTGGCGCTGTGCAGGGAGCATGCGGAGGGGGGCTACGGAAAGTCGGGCACAGGAATACATCAGAATCACCATTGTTGTTGTTGATTGGGCCGGGCACGGTAGTTACCGGGTGCCCTGGCTGACCGGTCTGGTGCCGGTAGTGGGGGCTATCCTATGAGGGCAAGCTTTCAGCCAGCTTTCGCCGAAGCAAAGGCGACGAGAGGTAGGTGATGCAGGATGTGACCGAGGGTGGCTGCCACTGTGGCGCCTTGCGTTATCGGTTGGAGGGCGACCTGACGGACATTGCCCATTGCCATTGTTCGATCTGCCGGCGGGTCAGCGGTGGACTGGTGGTAACCTGGCTCACCCTGCCCTGTTTGGGGTTTCGGTGGCTGGCTGGTGAGCCGAACTGTTATGTGGCACCGGCCAGCTGCAGCCGTTACTTCTGTGGACATTGCGGGGCGCATGTAGCATTGATGACCACGCACAGCCCGGAAACGGTGGATGTGACGGTGGCAACGCTGGACCACCCGGAACGGGCCAGGGCGAACCGGCATATCTGGGTGGGTAGCCGGTTGCCTTGGTTGCATCTGGATGAGGATTTGCCTTCTGAGGCCGAGGAGAACCTGTAAGAGATTGTGTTGGTGCTGATGGCCCTATCGCCGGCAAGCCAGCTCCCACAGGTGTCCCACCACCTTCAGACCTATGGTGATCTTGTGGGAGCTGGCTTGCCGGCGATAGGGCCAGTACAGCCATATTTACAACTGCAGGCCTCCTGCAGCCTTGTGCAATGCCCGCAGATGTTCGCCCACTTGCTTCACATTGGCTTCCACCGCCGCAATTTCCTTGGCCCGCGACGGCTCCAGCAGCGCCCTCACCTCTTTGTCCAGGCTCGTGCTCAAGCGCAGCAACTGCGCTTGCCGCTCGCTGCTGACCTGCTCCAGATGCTTGCGCTCCTGCGGCTGCGGCAGCCCGTAGCCCTTGCTGTCGAGCAACTCTGCCGGGCGGCTGAGGAAGCCAGTGTTGGCAAGCATCTGCCTGAGGGTCGCATCGGCCTTGCTGACGCTGCCATCCTTCAGCGCGGCGGCGTTCAGGTAACGCTGCTTGACCTCGTCCTGGGCCAGCAGCAGTTGCCGGCGCAAGCTGGCCTGTTCAAGCAGCAGCAAGGCGGCGCTGGTACGCAGGTCGGCCTGGGCGAACCAGGCCCGCCGTTGCTCGGCGTCCAGGGCCAGCCAGTCCTCGACCTTGTCCTGCTTTATTGGCAACTGCTTCTTCAACACCTCGAACATGGCCTGGTAACGGTCACGGTAGGAGTCGAAGCGATAACCCAGGCGCAACGCTTCGCGGGGGTCGTCGAGCACGCTGGTGTCGGCAAGTCCCCTGCCCTTGAGCACAGCCAGCAAGCCATTGGGCATGATGCTGTCGAGGTCGTTCAGGCGCGGGTTGGCGGTGCCGCTGCGCAGCAGCTTCAACGACTCTACTGCGCAATTGTTGGACAGGAACCAGTAGTTACCATCGTAGCTCCAGTGCATTTCGGCGGCCTGACGCACCAGGTTCTCGATCTCGTCGCGGTCGAGCCGCAAGGGCACCGAGGCCAGGCTGCGCAGTTCGGTCTTGGTGTACTCGTCGATCACCTGGCCCAGCGGCAGCACGAACAGGCGCGAGGGGTAGGCGCCGACCAGGCCGTCCCAGCTGGAAAGTTGCACATCGTTGACGAAGGCACGGTACGACAGCACCAGGCTCTGGTCGAGGTCCAGGCGGCAGTCCGGCCCGCGTGGGCGGCCCGGTTTGCAGATCACCAGGCGCAGCATGCTGTGGCCCCAGCGGCTGACCAGGTTCTGGTTGGCTTCGGCCAGCAGGTAGTCCACCTCATAGACCCGCTCGGGGTCGATTTCGCCCAGCGGTTGGCGGGCGAAGTCGCTGCCGGCATTGATGAATGGCAGGCCCTTGGCGCAGCTGTCCTGCTGCGGTGCCCAGCCGAAGTGTTCGCGCAGGTACTGGTTCAGCGCCGGACGGCGGCAGCCGTAGCTCGGGTCGAGTAGGAAGTACTCCATGTTGACCGCGATGTACTCCTTGGGGCTGCTCAGTTCATAGCTGTCGGGGCTGCGCACGAACTGGCCGTTGTGCTGCTCGCGCTCGCCGCGTCGGCCCACGTACTGCTGCCAGCCGGCCAGGTCGAGCAGGCGCGGGTCGTCGCTGAGGGTGAAGCGGCGCTCGGCCTGGCCACGGCATGCTTCGGGCAAGCCGACCTTGCCCAACGTCCCTTGCTGGCGCTTGCAACGGGCGATCAGCGCGTTCTCGGCGCTGGGCCACAGCCGGGCGCGGTCGTAGATATGGGTGAGTTCGTGCAGCACGGTGGCCAGCAGTTCTTCTCGCACCGTGCCATGCGGGCGGTTGGTGCGTTCGGTGGCCGCACTGCCATCGGTGAGGCTGGGCAGCAGGCGGCGATTTAGTTCGAGGGTAGAGACCAGCGATGCCTGGCCATAGGCGTCGGCAGGCATGTTGTCGCTCCAGCTGACACGCACGCGGCGGTTCAGCTGTTGCTTGAAGCTGGGGGGCAGCTTGCCCATGGCTTCGTCGAGCAGAGCCTGAGTGGCCAGGGCCTGCTGTGAGTCAAGGCCGGACGCCTGCAGCTCGAGCTGCAGGTCGGCCAGGGCGGGCGTGCCGAGCAGCGTCAGGGCGCAGCCGAGCAGCCAGGCGCGCACGCGGTTCACAGCGCGAGGATGGCTTCAGCCAGTACCTGGTCGCTGGCGTCACGCGCTTGCGGCACGCGCTCGCGCAGGGTGTTGAAGGCGGCCTCGAGCTGGGCGCCGCGGATGTCACCGTTGCTGGCGACAAAGCTGGCGGCGTCGTCATGGGCTTCGCGCACCACTTTGGAATCGCGGATCGAGGTGGTGGTGTCAGAGGTGAAATCGATCGAACGGCCAAAGGCCCGCACGATGATATTGCTGGTGGCCACCAGGGTCTGTGCCTGGGCCAGGTCGGCCAGCAGCAGCATGCCGAGGGTAGCGGCAATCAGCGGTTTACGCATGGAGCATCTCCGAAAAATACAGGGAGTCAGATTTAATTATTGGACGAGAATTGCTTGCGCCAGTTCCAGATCGCCGACGGTATGCCGTGCGCAATTGTGGCGTAATGATTCCAGTGCTGCCTCCAGCCGTGCACCGCGGATCTGGCCGTCGCTGGCGACGAAGGCAGCGGCATCGTCCTGGGCCTGGCGGACCAGTTTGCGGTCGAACGGTGCGCTGGTGACCTGGCTGGTGACATAGCCGGTGATGACCAGGCTCTGCGTAGTGGTATCCATGGCATGGGCGCTGGCCATGCCAATAACGGAGAACAGCAACGGCAACAGATAACGCATGGGCTCTACAACAGCTGGAAACGTGGGCGGCAATGGTGAGTACGGCTGTGCTGGTGGTGACCAGCACAGCTGAACGGCTCAGGCGGGGTCAGAGCGCCAGAATGGCCTGGGCCAGTTGCGCGTCGCTGGCTTGCAGGGTTGGCATCTGCGAGCGGATGTGCAGGAAAGCGCTTTCCAGCTTGGCACCGCGGATGTCGCCCTGGCTGCCAACGAAGCTGGCGGCGTCGTCACGGGCGGCCTGGACGATCTTGTCGTCACGGAACGAGGAGGAAATATCGGAAGTGGCATCGGTGGACGCGGCCACTGCGCCAACGACGGCGTCGGTGGTGACAACGAAACTGGTGGCGTTTGCGGTGCCGGCCAGGCTCAGCATCAGGGCGGCGCCAATCAGGTATTTACGGGACATGATCGTGGACTCCTGGACTAGGGTCGGGTGGTTCTGCTTTATCGGACGCTCGCACAGCTCGTCGCGGTACTTTTTCAACAGTGCGTTCTACCAGACTGTCACGCCAAGCGTATCACGCGCCGGTGTTTCTGGATGTTAATGAACAGCGCACCAATAAACTGTTATGGTTTGTTTTAGGATTTTCCAAACTGTACATGTTCGTCTGCAAAAGGCTCTGGCATGCCGCCTGCAAACAAAAAACCCGTCGCAGTCACCTGCAACGGGTTTCGGGAATTCGCGGTGCCGGCCGAAGCCGGCAAGCCAAAGCTTAGCGCCAGAAAGGCTTGCTCAGCTCTTCGTAACGCTGCGACTCGCTGATACCGGCGTCGGCCAGCAGGCGGGCGTCCAGGCGAGCCAGTTGACGGCGGCTTGCCATGCGGCGCTGCCACAGCAGCAAGGTGGACAGAGCGCGCAGCGGCAGCGAAGCGTTGGATTGTTGGGCGTTGCTTTCAAAAACCAGACCGGAACTGAGGGTACGTTCCATGATGTTTCATCCTTCCGCTTATGGCGGGATTAGGTAGTGATTTAACTGATGCCAATGATCCTCCTCTGTCGTCCATAACAGTAGATACAGTTCGGTTGAAAGACGATGGTCCAGTTAACTGTGTAACCCTACTGTTGCACTCGAAACTGGCGTAACTGTACTGGTGCGCACTTATTTGGTGCGCTTTGATTTGATGAAGAGGATTTCTCAGCCGGGAAGGCGCAAAAACACCAGTACAGTAGTACAGATTCTGTTGCAGATTGCGGCGGGAGTGTATCGATGAAAGGGTTTGACTGTTATGGCCCCTTCGCGGGCTTGCCCGCTCCTACAAGGTAAAGTGCTGCCCTTGAGGGTTGCACATGACCTGTGGGAGCGGGCAAGCCCGCGAAGAGGCCGGAACAGCGGAAGCAGGGCCGCCGTTCCGTACCACATCTGTATCAGCTAGCCAGCATGCGCCCGGTTTCTTCCAGGTTCTCGTGCCAGCTCAGGGCTTCACGCAGGATGTGCGGGGTATGGCCGCCACGCTGGCAGGCGCGATCGAAGTAGTCGCTCAGTGCTGCGCGGTAGTCCGGGTGCACACAGTTGTCGATGATCGCCCGGGCGCGCTCGCGTGGCGCCAGGCCGCGCAGGTCGGCCAAGCCTTGCTCGGTGACCAGGATGTCCACATCGTGCTCGGTATGGTCGACATGGCTGACCATCGGCACCACGCTGGAAATCGCCCCACCCTTGGCAATCGACTTGGTGACGAACACGGCCAGATGGGCGTTACGGGCGAAGTCACCCGAGCCGCCGATGCCGTTCATCATCTTGGTACCGCACACGTGTGTGGAATTGACGTTGCCGTAGATATCGAACTCAAGCGCGGTGTTGATACCGATGATGCCCAGGCGACGGACCACCTCCGGGTGGTTGGAGATTTCTTGCGGGCGCAGTACCAGCTTGTCCTTGTAACGCTCCAGGTTGCCGAACACGTCGGCGTTGCGGCGGGTCGACAAGGTGATCGAGCTGCCCGAGGCGAAGCTCAGCTTGCCGGCGTCGATCAGGTCGAAGGTGGAGTCCTGCAGTACTTCGGAGTACATGGTCAGGTCTTCGAACGGCGACTCGATCAGGCCGCACATCACTGCGTTGGCGATGCTGCCGATACCGGCCTGCAGCGGGCCAAGCTTGTTGGTCATGCGGCCAGCTTCGACTTCTTTCTTGAGGAAGTTGATCAGGTGGTCGGCGATGCCCTGGGTTTCGTCATCCGGCGGCAATACGGTGGACGGCGAGTCCGGCTGGTCGCTGATGACGATGCCGACGATTTTGGCCGGGTCGATCGGGATGGCGGTGCTGCCGATACGGTCGTCGACCTTGACCAGCGGGATTGGCGTGCGGGTCGGGCGGTAGGTCGGGATATAGATGTCGTGCAGGCCTTCGAGGTTGGTGTTGTGCGAGAGGTTGATCTCGACAATCACCTGCTTGGCGAAGATCGCGAAGCTGGCCGAGTTGCCCACCGAGGTGGTTGGCACGATATGGCCTTGCTCGGTGATGGCCACGGCTTCGATGACCGCGATGTCCGGCAGCTTCAGCTGCTGGTTGCGCAGCTGCTCGACGGTTTCCGACAGGTGCTGGTCGATGAACATCACCTGGCCGTCGTTGATGGCCTTGCGCAGGGTGCTGTCGACCTGGAACGGCATGCGGCGAGCCAGCACGCCGGCCTCGGTCAGTTGCTTGTCTAGGTCGTTGCCCAGGCTGGCGCCGGTCATCAGGCTGATTTTCAGTGGCGACTGCTTGGCACGTTCGGCCAGTGCATGTGGTACGGCCTTGGCTTCGCCGGCGCGGGTGAAACCGCTCATGCCGACGGTCATGCCGTCCTCGATCAGACCAGCGGCATCAGCCGCACTCATTACCTTGCTGTGCAGGGAGGACAAGCGGATACGATCACGGTACATGGATTGTTATCTCGGGCTACTGAAACTACTGCAGCGCAGTCTAGAGACTTCGCCCCTTGCCGTCCCACGACCATGGTCGTATGAGAAGCATTGGAATAGAGCCGTTGATCCGGATCAATAAAAGAAAAGCCCCGGCAGATTCTGACCGGGGCTTCCTTTATATCAGCTGGTTTGCAGCTGCCATTGTCACTCCACGGCCTTGACCATGTCTTCGATGACCTTCTTGGCGTCGCCGAACACCATCATGGTCTTGTCGAGATAGAACAGTTCGTTGTCCAGGCCTGCATAGCCGCTGGCCATGGAGCGCTTGTTGACGATGATGGTCTTGGCTTTGAACGCTTCGAGGATCGGCATGCCGGCGATCGGCGACTTGGGGTCGTTCTTCGCCGCAGGGTTGACTACGTCGTTGGCGCCCAGCACCAGCACCACATCGGCCTGGCCGAACTCGGCGTTGATGTCTTCCATCTCGAACACTTGGTCGTACGGCACTTCGGCCTCCGCCAGCAGCACGTTCATGTGCCCGGGCATACGGCCGGCCACCGGGTGAATCGCGTACTTCACGGTCACACCGTTGTGGCTCAGCTTCTCGGTCAGTTCCTTGAGCGCGTGCTGGGCGCGAGCCACCGCCAGGCCGTAGCCAGGGACGATGATCACGCTGTCGGCGTTGCTGAGCAGGAAGGTAGCATCGTCGGCAGAGCCGGACTTCACCGGGCGCTGCTCTTTGGAGCCTTGCGCCGCGCCGGCATCGGTATCACCACCGAAGCCACCGAGGATGACGTTGAAGAACGAACGGTTCATCGCCTTGCACATGATGTACGAGAGGATGGCACCGGACGAGCCGACCAGGGACCCTGCAATGATCAGCATCGAGTTGTTCAGCGAGAAGCCGATACCGGCCGCTGCCCAGCCCGAATAGCTGTTGAGCATCGACACCACCACCGGCATGTCGGCGCCCCCGATCGGAATAATGATCAGCACGCCCATGATGAAGGCCAAGACCAGCATCAGGGTGAAGGCACTGTAGTGGCCAGTGAAGGTGAACAGCAGGCCCAGGGCAATGGTGGTCAGGCCGAGGATCAGGTTCAGCTTGTGCTGGCCGGCGAACTGTACCGGTGCGCCCTGGAACAGGCGGAACTTGTACTTGCCCGACAGCTTGCCGAAGGCGATCACCGAGCCGGAGAAGGTAATGGCACCGATGGCTGCGCCGAGGAACAGCTCCAGGCGGTTGCCGGTGGGGATCGGGTCGCTCATGGCGGCAACGATGCCCATCGATTGCGGTTCCAGTACCGCGGCGATGGCGATGAACACCGCTGCCAGGCCGATCATGCTGTGCATGAAGGCGACCAGTTCCGGCATTTTGGTCATCTCGACGCGCTTGGCCATGATCGAACCGGCGGTGCCGCCGACCAGCAAGCCAACGAGGACGTAGCCGATGCCGGCGGTGGCAAGCTCGGCCCCGAGCTTATAAATGAGGCCGACCGTAGTGACGATGGCGATACCCATGCCGATCATGCCGAACAGGTTGCCGCGGCGCGAGGTGGTCGGGTGCGACAGGCCCTTGAGCGCCTGGATGAAGCACACCGAGGCGACGAGGTAGAGGAGCGTTACCAGATTCATGCTCATGCTTACTTCTGCGCCTCGTTCTTGGTTTTCTTCTTGAACATCTCAAGCATGCGACGGGTGACCAGGAAGCCACCGAACACGTTGACTGCGGCCAGGGCCACTGCCAGGGTGCCCATCAGCTTGCCGGCCGGGGTCACCGTCAAGGCGGCGGCCAGCATGGCGCCGACGATGACGATCGCGGAGATGGCGTTGGTCACGGCCATCAGCGGCGTGTGCAGCGCCGGGGTGACGTTCCACACCACGTGGTAGCCCACATAGATGGCCAGCACGAAGATGATCAGGTTGTAGATGCCATGGGAAATCAGCATGTCTTCCATTGTCGTGCTCCTTAGCCGTTCTTGCGGACGACCTGACCATCACGGCACATCAGGCAGGCCGCGACGATGTCGTCTTCGAGGTTGATGACCAGCGCGCCGTCCTTGTCGAACAGCAGCTTCATGAAGTCCAGCAGGTTGCGTGCATACAGTGCCGAGGCATCGGCGCCCACCTGGGCCGGCAGGTTGGTCGGGCCGACGATGATCACGCCGTTCTCCTGTACCACCTGGTCGGCGACGGTCAGTGGGCAGTTGCCGCCTTGGGCTGCTGCTAGGTCGATGACCACCGAGCCGGGCTTCATCTGCGCGACGGTTTCGGCGCTGAGCAGGGTCGGCGCCTTGCGCCCCGGGATAAGCGCAGTGGTAATGACGATATCCGCCTGCTTGGCGCGCTCGTGCACGGCCTGGGCCTGGCGTTGCATCCAGCTGGCCGGCATAGGCCGGGCGTAACCGCCGACACCTTCGGCGCACTCGCGCTCTTCATCGGTTTCGTAGGGTACGTCGATGAACTTGGCGCCCAGCGACTCGATCTGCTCCTTCACGGCCGGGCGTACGTCGGATGCCTCGATCACCGCGCCCAGGCGCTTGGCCGTGGCAATGGCCTGCAGGCCGGCAACGCCCGCGCCCAGGATCAGCACGCGCGCGGCCTTGACGGTACCGGCGGCGGTCATGAGCATGGGCATGAAGCGTGGGTAGTGATGGGCAGCCAGCAACACCGCCTTGTAACCGGCGATGTTGGCCTGCGACGACAGCACGTCCAGGCTCTGCGCCCGCGAGGTGCGCGGCGCGGCTTCCAGGGCGAACGCGGTAATGCCGCGCTCGGCCATCTTGCCGATCAGCTCGCTGTTGAAGGGGTTGAGCATGCCCACCAGGAGGCTGCCACTGTTGATCAGGGCAAGTTCCTGGTCGTTGGGGGCGACCACTTTGAGCACCAATTGGGCGCCGTAGGCATCGGCTGCACTCCCCAGGGAAGCACCCACGGCCTCATAGGCACTGTCCGGAATGCTGGCATTGAGCCCTGCCCCCCGTTGGACGGTGACCTGATGGCCCTGGCCAATCAGTTTCTTGATGGTTTCCGGGGTCGCAGCGACCCTTGTCTCACCGGTCTGCGTCTCGAGAGGAACACCAATGTGCACGACTATTTCTCCTGCGGTGACCTTTTGTCTTTTTAAAAGCCAGCGCACTTCGGATGGTGCGCTGGGGCGGCTGTGGAGCGCCGACCCGCCGAATCCCGGGCGGGCGAAGCATTTTGCAGACGAAGCCAGAGGCCTTCAACCGGTTCTGGAGCGAAACGAAGTCAAAACTACAAGTCACCCTGTGACCGTATGTCGCAACGGTCTGGCTGCAGCCTGTCAAACATAGGCTATTGGCAGATTAGGAGAAAAAAACAAAAAATTTGCGGTTGATTCGCTTACGGCTTGGTGAATGTCGCAAAATAACCCGCGAAGCCGCGCCGTAAGCAGGGTTAAAGCGGATTTTTGCTCCTGCATAACAGTTTATGTATATGCGACAAATACATATATCTGTAGGTGTTAAAAATAATTGACTACGGAGTCAATTTATCGTGCCTGCTCACGTCTTGGCCGTGTACGCCTGGGCCTGGCTTACCAGCCAGTCACGGAAGGCGCGCAGCGAAGCCGACTCCACTTTGCGCTCCGGAATCATCAGATAGTAGGCCTTGTCACTACTCAGGGCATGCCTGTTAGCGACCACCAACCTACCCTCCTCCAGCTCGCGCTGGATCAGGAACGGTGGAATCAGGGCGATGCCCATCTCATGCATGGCCGCCTGAGCGAGCATCGAGAATAGTTCATAGCGCGGGCCTGTCATGTCGCGTTCCACATTCATGCCGACGCTGCCGAACCATTGCCGCCAGGCATAGGGGCGCGTGCTCTGCTGCAGCAGTGGCAGTCGGGCAATACGCTGAGCGTCGAGTGTGCCCTGCCCGCCCAGCAGCGCCGGGCTGCACACCGGTACCGGGTTTTCCCCCATCAGCCGGTGCGACTGGGTGCCGGACCAGTCGGCATCGCCGAAGTAGATAGCGGCATCGAAGGTGGTGTCGGCAAACAGGAAAGGCCGGGTGCGGTTGGTGAGGTTTACCGTGACCTCCGGGTGGCGCTGCTGGAAGTCCTTTAGCCGTGGTAGCAGCCATTGGGTACCGAAGGTGGGCACGACGGCCAGCTCGATCACGTTGGCGCCCTGCTGGCGCATGACTGATAAGGTGTCGCGCTCTACCGCGTCCAGTTGGGCGGCCACTTGGCGGCTATAGGAAAGGCCTGCTTCGGTCAGCTTCACGCCGCGGCGCGAGCGGCGGAACAGTTCCACATTGAGGAAGGCTTCCAGGCCGCCTATCTGCCGACAGACGGCGCCCTGGGTCAGTGCAAGTTCCTGGGCGGCCTTGGTAAAGCTCTCGTTGCGGGCCGCCGCCTCGAAGCAAACCAGGGCGGCGGTACTGGGGATCTTGCGGCGCATGTACGTCAACCTCACTCGTAAGGCTGTCAATATGGCGTTTTGCCGATTTACGAAGTGACAAATTATCACTAATTGGTGCGCAATCCTCGTTTGTCCCGGCGGCCGATCAGGCCTAGGCTCAAAGGCACAAGAAACTGCCCCCTATTTCGAGGATTTCGCTCATGGCCGGTAAAGCAAGCTTCAACTGGATCGACCCGCTGCTGCTCGATCAGCAGCTCACTGAAGAAGAGCGCATGGTGCGTGACAGCGCTTATCAGTTCGCCCAGGACAAGCTGGCCCCGCGTGTGCTCGAGGCCTTCCGTCATGAACAGACCGACCCGGCGATCTTCCGTGAAATGGGTGAGGTCGGGTTGCTGGGCGCCACGATTCCCGAGCAGTACGGTGGCAGTGGCCTGAACTACGTGTGCTATGGCCTGATTGCTCGCGAGGTAGAACGCATCGACTCGGGTTATCGCTCGATGATGAGCGTGCAGTCGTCGCTGGTGATGGTGCCAATCAACGAGTTCGGTACCGAGGCACAAAAGCAGAAGTACCTACCCAAGCTGGCCAGCGGCGAGTGGATCGGTTGCTTCGGCCTGACCGAGCCCAACCACGGCTCCGACCCGGGTTCGATGATCACTCGTGCCCGGAAGGTCGACGGCGGCTACCGCCTGACTGGCAGCAAGATGTGGATCACCAACAGCCCGATCGCCGATGTATTCGTGGTCTGGGCCAAGGACGATGCGGGTGATATCCGCGGCTTTGTTCTGGAAAAGGGTTGGCAAGGTCTCAGCGCGCCGGCGATTCACGGCAAGGTCGGCCTGCGCGCCTCCATCACTGGCGAAATCGTCATGGATAACGTATTCGTGCCGGAGGAAAACATCTTCCCGGATGTACGCGGCCTCAAAGGCCCGTTCACCTGCCTGAACTCCGCCCGCTATGGCATCTCGTGGGGTGCGCTGGGCGCTGCGGAAGCCTGTTGGCACACCGCGCGTCAGTACACCCTGGACCGTCAGCAATTCGGTCGCCCGTTGGCTGCCAACCAGTTGATCCAGAAGAAGCTGGCCGACATGCAGACCGAAATCACCTTGGCACTGCAGGGCTGCCTGCGTCTGGGGCGGATGAAGGACGAAGGCACGGCTGCAGTGGAGATCACGTCGATCATGAAGCGTAACTCCTGCGGCAAGGCGCTGGATATTGCCCGCATGGCGCGTGACATGCTGGGTGGCAATGGCATTTCCGATGAGTTCGGCGTGGCTCGTCACCTGGTCAACCTGGAGGTGGTCAACACCTATGAAGGTACTCACGATGTGCATGCACTGATCCTGGGGCGTGCGCAGACCGGCATCCAGGCCTTCTATTGATAAGGAGCCAGCCCATGGGCGCGCTATCACATCTGCGGGTGCTGGACCTTTCTCGCGTGTTGGCCGGCCCATGGTCTGGCCAGATTCTCGCTGACCTTGGTGCCGATGTGATCAAAGTCGAGCGCCCTGGCAGTGGTGACGATACCCGCTCATGGGGGCCGCCCTTCCTCAAGGATGCCGAGGGTGAGAACACCAGTGAGGCGGCCTATTACCTGTCGGCCAACCGCAACAAGCGCTCGGTTACCATCGACTTCACGCAGGCCGAGGGGCAGCGCCTGGTGCGTGAGTTGGCGGCGAAGTCCGATATCGTCATCGAGAACTTCAAGGTTGGTGGGTTGGCTGCCTACGGTCTGGACTACCAGGGCCTGAAGGCGATCAACCCGCGGCTTATCTATTGTTCCATCACCGGGTTCGGGCAGACCGGGCCTTATGCAAGGCGCGCGGGTTATGACTTCATGATCCAGGGGTTGGGCGGGCTGATGAGCCTGACCGGCCGCCCGGAAGGTGAGGAAGGTGCGGGGCCGGTCAAGGTAGGGGTGGCGCTGACCGACATCCTTACCGGGTTGTATTCCACGGTGGCGATCCTCGCTGCCCTCGCCCATCGCGAGCAGACCGGGGTGGGCCAGCATGTCGACATGGCGTTGCTCGATGTGCAGGTGGCCTGCCTGGCGAACCAGGCGATGAACTACCTGACCACGGGCAACCCGCCTCGTCGCCTGGGTAATGCGCACCCCAATATCGTGCCTTATCAGGATTTTCCGACGGCGGATGGCGACTTCATCCTTACCGTGGGCAACGATAGCCAGTTCCGCAAGTTCGCCGAGGTGGCCGGGCAGCCGCAGTGGGCTGACGACCCGCGTTTCGTTACCAACAAGCTGCGGGTTGCCAACCGGGCCGAGCTGATTCCTCTGATTCGCCAGGCCACGGTGTTCAAGACCACAGCGGAGTGGGTGAGCCAGCTGGAGGCTGCAGGGGTGCCGTGCGGGCCTATCAATGACCTGGCGCAGATGTTCCAGGACCCGCAGGTGCTGGCGCGCGGATTGGCGGTAAGCATTCCGCATCCGTTGGCGGGGAGTGTGCCGCAGGTGGCGAGCCCGATACGGTTGTCAGAGACGCCGGTTGAGTACCGTCGCGCGCCGCCGCTGCTGGGTGAGCATACTGAGGTAGTGCTGGAGGAGGTATTAGGGTTGGGCGCGGGTGAGGTCAAGCGGCTGCGCGCTGCCGGCGTGCTTTAAGGGTGTCTGGGTTTGGTGAAAAGCGGGGAGGCCGTCAGGCCTCCCCGCTTTGCTCTTCGGCGATATCAAGGTTTCTTGAAATTAAGGGTTGACGCGGTTCTGAATCCCCTTATAATGCGCCCCACTTCTGACGTAGTCGATGTGCGAAACTTCTTGTAAATCAATAAGTTAAGTGTCTCAGGTGGTATCAGGAGTGCTTCGGTCGAATGATCGGCAGCGGTTGAGATGATGGTTGACAGCGCTTCTAAACGCTGTATGATTCGCCTCCCGCTACGAGAGATCGCAGCGAGTCAAGTGTTTGAAGCTAAACGAGTTTCTCGCAAAAAACTTCAAAATAAACGCTTGACAGCAAATGAGGAAAGCGTAGAATGCGCGCCTCGGTTGAGATAAAACGCTCTTAACCAAACGCTCTTTAACAAATCGAATCAAGCAATTCGTGTGGGTGCTTGTGAGTACGGACTGATAGTCACAAAGATTATCAGCATCACAAGTGGCCATGCGAGAAATCACATAGTCATTTGAGATTGC
>NZ_JBKGFP010000084.1:0-70847 GCF_046557535.1 Pseudomonas sp. S1(2024) | reverse complement strand
CCCGCTCCCACAGGGTTTTTGCGTTGTCTGGCAATACTGCTTTACCTCATAAAACCAATAAAAGGAATTGAACTGTGGCCGCTGAAATCCAAGACAGCCGTTCCGCGCGCTTTGCCTTGCGCTGCTCCAACTGGGCCGAACGCTGGTTCCCCGATTCCTGGGTGTTTGCCGCCCTGGCAGTGCTGCTGGTGTGCATCGGCGCCCTGGCCATGGGCGCCAAGCCGACCGACACCGCCAAGGCCTTTGGCGATGGCTTCTGGAGCCTGATCCCCTTCACCATGCAGATGGCCTTCGTGGTCATCGGCGGCTATGTGGTGGCCAGCTCGCCGCCCGCTGCGCGCCTGATCGACCGCCTGGCGCGCATCCCCGGCAATGGCCGTTCGGCAGTGTGCTGGGTGGCGCTGATCTCGATGCTGGCATCGCTGCTCAACTGGGGCCTGTCGCTGGTGTTCGGCGGCCTGCTGGTGCGCGCCCTGGCCCGACGCACCGAACTGAAGATGGACTACCGCGCCGCCGGCGCCGCCGCCTACCTGGGCCTGGGCGCCGTGTGGGCGCTGGGCCTGTCTTCGTCGGCGGCGCAATTGCAGGCCAACCCGGCCAGCCTGCCACCGTCGATCCTGTCGATTACCGGGGTGATCCCGTTCACCGAGACCATCTTCCTCTGGCAGTCCGGCGTGATGCTGGCGGCATTGGTGGTGGTCTCGCTGGTGATCGCCTACGCCACGGCCCCGGGCCCGAACAGTGCGCGCAGCGCCCAGGACTGTGGGGTCGACCCCAGCTTCACCGCGCCACCGGCACCCCAGCGCACCCGCCCGGGCGAATGGCTTGAGCACAGCCCCATCCTGATCCTGCTGCTGGTGGCCCTGGCTGCCGGCTGGCTGTACCAGGAGTTCGCCACCAAGCCGGCGATTACCGCCATTTCCGGGCTGAACACCTACAACCTGTTGTTCATCATGCTCGGTGCCTTGCTGCACTGGCGCCCGCGCAGCTTCCTCGATGCGGTGGCGCGCGCGGTGCCGACCACCACCGGGGTGCTGATCCAGTTCCCGCTGTATGGTTCGATCGCTGCCATTCTCACCCAGGTGAAGGGCGTCGACGAGCAGACTTTGGCCCACCACATTTCACTGTTCTTCACCCAGATCGCCACGCATGACACCTATGCCGTGCTGATGGGCGTGTATTCGGCGGTGCTGGGCTTCTTCATCCCATCGGGTGGTGGCAAGTGGATCATCGAGGCCCCGTACGTGATGCTGGTGGCCAATGACCTGCAGTACCACCTGGGCTGGGCAGTGCAGATCTACAACGCCGCAGAAGCCTTGCCGAACCTGATCAACCCGTTCTACATGCTGCCGCTGCTGGGGGTACTGGGGCTCAAGGCACGCGACCTGATCGGCTTCTCGTTCGTGCAGTTGCTGGTGCACGTGCCGCTGGTGCTGGTGTTGCTGTGGGCATTGGGTACGACGTTGCAGTACCTGCCGCCGGTGATGCCGTAACCCTGGGCCTGCGCTGGCTTTTTGTAGGAGCGGCCTTGTGTCGCGATAGGGCCGCAAAGCGGCCCCAGGGTTTCAGCAATAGTGCACAAATTGCCGGGGCTGCTCTGCAGCCCTATCGCGACACAAGGCCGCTCCTACAAGACTCAGCGCAGCAGCCCCAGCATTTCCCTGGCAGTCCACGTATGATGGCCAGGCTGCCTTCGCCTGGGAAATCCGCGTCACATGTCTATCCGATTGAAACTGCTGCGAAAGAAACTGGGGATGACCCTGGAGCTGCTGGCTGACAAGACCGGCATGACCAAGAGCTACCTGTCCAAGGTCGAACGTGGCCTGAACACCCCCTCGATCGCCGCCGCGCTGAAGCTGGCGCGGGCACTGAATGTCAATGTCGAAGAACTGTTCGCCGAAGAGCAGACCGGCCAGAACCGCTACAGCCTGGTACGCCAGGGCGAGCGCCAGGCATTGGTGGGTGACGGGGCAGGGCCGGGTTACTCGGCCCTCACCAGCCAGGTCGGGCAGCGCAGCCTGCTGCCGTTCCTGATTCAGCCGCCGACCGAGTTCAGCGACCCTACGTTCAAGGAGCACCTGGGCGAAGAATTCCTGTTCGTCCACGCCGGCCAGGTGGAAGTGGACTTCATGAGCGAGCGGGTACTGCTGGAGCAAGGCGATGCCTTGCATTTCAATGCCCAGACACCACACAGGCTAAGGTCGGTGGGGCCGCTGCCGGCGCAGTTGCTGGTCGTGGTGCATCACGCAGACGAATAACATGCCGGGGCGCCAAACCGCCCCACGGCCTTGCCTTTCTCAGCGATGAAACTATGGCGCCACCCATGCAGCGCCCTATGATCAATTTGCGCGTCGATATTTTGACTATATAGTCCGGCGCCCATTGAATTTTATTATAGTGTCGAATCGTTGACGCAATGTCATTGTGTTCATAAGCTCATCTCAACGGTGAAACAACTCCCGAACACCTCGCCAACAAACAGTTGATTTTCCTCTTCAGGAGGGGCGTATGCGCACGGCTCTGATTATCAAATCGATGTCTTTGCTGGCGCTGTTAAGTGGCGCAGCGCGTGCGGCGGATATGTATATCAATCAGAACAGTATCGTCCCTGTTTCAACGGCAGGGTGGTTCTTTGCATTTGCTGTCGTTGGCTTTGTAGCTGTCGCCAACAGGAGAAAGATCTGAATCCGCCAGCCTGGGTTCTACCCTTGACGCCAGCGGCCCGGGGCCTCGCTTGTCAATTCCCCAGCCGTTGCTATATTGCCAGTAGCCCGTGCAGGTCCACGGTTGCAGGCAGCAAAGCCCAGGCTGCACAGCGTCAAGGCAAGGCCTCGTAAAGATTGAGGTCATCGCGGTTGGCGTATGCCGCGAAGCGGAGCGAGAGTTGGTGTGCTGTTCTCATTCAGTGCTCTTTGTCGGGCCTTTTCGGCCGGAGGGACCCTCATGGTGCGTTCAATGTTTGCCGCGTTCTGCATGCTGATGGTGTGGTCTGGTGCCGGTAAGGCCGACCCGAGCAGTGCTACCTACCTGCTCAGCCCTGGCGATGTGGTGATGGTTTCGGTGTGGCAGGAAGATAGCCTGCGCCAGGAAGCCACCGTACTTCCCGATGGCAGTATCACGTTCCCCCTGGCAGGTCGCATCGATGTTGCCGGGCTGGATGTGACGACCGTTGAAAAACAAGTGGCTGCCAAACTCGAGAAATTCCTCCCCGACCCGAACGTCAGCGTTGTCGTCAAGAGCATCGCCGGCAACCTGGTCTATGTACAAGGCAAAGTGATCAAGCCCGGGCCGGTACAGATGGCGGGCCCTACCGCAGTGTTGCAGGCCCTGAGCATGTCTGGCGGCCTGGACAAGTTTGCAGATGAAAGCGAAATCAAAGTGGTGCGCGGCACTGGCGCTTCCCAAAAAATCCTGCCCGTGCGATATAGAGACCTGGTGTCTGGCCGGGATATGTCCACCAACATCCAACTTCAGGCTGGCGATACGCTGGTCGTCCCTTGATCTTGCCTTTAATAAGAACACTTAATGCCTCTTCTCAGAACAACTAGTATTGCAACGGCAATCTTGGTGTTGCCGTTTACGAACACGGTCTTGGCAGCAAATTGGCAGTCTACGGTAGTGGTACCGACATCCGTCGAACATGACAGCAACCCCTTGCTGCTGTCGTCGGGTGAAAAGGGCATAACGCGCACGATCATCGCGCCGGATTACACCCTGATCGGTACCTTCGACCGTGACGAACTGAGGTTGGGGCTGGGCATGAATGTATTGCGCTCGTCCGACACGGCGGTGGTCGACAACCGTGAGGACCCTGACGTGAGCCTGGGCTGGCAGCGTCAGACCGAGCGCGGGCGGTTTGGCCTGCTGGCGCGTTACAACGAAAGTTCGACGCTGTCGGGAACGGTGTTGGATACCGGCGTGGTCACCACCGATGGCACGCAAAAGCTGTATACGCTGACCGGCAACTGGAGCCAGGCGGTTACCGAGCGTAGCACCTTGAGCAACGAAACCACGTACAACCGTGCCCGTTATGACATCAGTACGCTGACGGGTTACGAAGAACTGGGCAACGTGTTCACCTGGACCTACGCCTGGAGCGAGCGGGCTGATCTGTACAGCCGCTTTGGTGCCCGGCGCTATGAGCCCGAGGAGGACCAGACGGCGACGGCGTCCAACAGCTACAGCCCCGCGGTCGGGGTCAAGTACCAGTTTTCCGAAAGCCTCAGCGCCGATGCGCATGTGGGTGTCACCGAGGTTTCCGGTGACGAAGGTGGCCGACGCGGGGAGGGCGGGGTTGCGCTGCTGTACACCGGTGCGCGCGCCGTCGCCAGCTTCACCGCCGAACGCAGCACGGTAGCCAGCGCCGAAGGCGGCTTCGCCGAGCTGGACCAGGTGCGCGGTGTGTGGAGTTACGCCGTCAGCGAACTGACACGGGTGGGTACGGACGCTGCCTGGCAAGACAGCAAAGGGCAGACCCCCAACACCCTGCAGACTTACAGCGTGTGGGCCAGCCGCGAGTTTTCGCCGTACTGGGACCTGCGCCTGTCGCTGATGTACAAGGAACGGCAGCAGGATAACGAAGCCGATGCGAACGCTACGATCGTGGGTTTGACGTTGACGTACAGGTACCCCGACATCTGAACTTCAGGCAGGTGGCCCCATGAAGTCTGACTACGAGCTCTCCCTCAGAGATTACATTGCCATAATCAAGGACAGGGCCCTGTTATTGGGGGTGAGCATCGTAGTCATCCTGGCCGCGACCGTCGCAGTCGCGGTGATGGTGCCGCCGATCTACCAATCGACCGGCACCATCCTGGTGGAGTCGCAGCAGATTTCCCCTGAGCTGGTGTCGACCAACAACACCAGCTTTGCCGATGAACGCATCGAAGTGATTCGCCAGCGGGTGATGACTCGCGAGAACCTGCTGCGCATCATCGACAAGTACAACCTGTTTCCCGACAAGCGTTTCAGCGATAGCGACAAGATCGACCACATGCGCAGCGCCATCGTCGTCGAAACCCTTACCACATACGTGCGCGGGCGGGGTGAAGCGACCGTGGCGTTCAATGTGTCCTTCGAGCACAAGCAGCCCGAGGTGGCCAAGGAAGTCGCCGACGAGTTGGTGACGCTGTTCCTCAACGAGAACCTCAAGCAGCGTACCGAGCGGGCCAACGAAACCACCGAGTTCCTCACCCAGGAGGCGAACAAGCTGGGTGCCGAGCTGGCCAACCTGGAAAACCAGCTGGCGGATTTCAAGCAGGCCCACGCCAACGCCTTGCCCGAGCACCAGACCTTGCGCATGAACATGCTGTCACGATCGGAGCTGGAGTTCCGCGAGGTCGACCGTGATTACAAGGCCGCCCAGGAAGAACTGCGTTACCTTGAGCTGGAACTGTCCGCGGCCAATGCCGGGCTGGCAACCAAGGCCGGCGAAGGCCCCAGGGCGGCAGGTGCCGAGCCGCCCCAGGACCTGCCCAGCCTGAAGGCCGAATATGCCCGGCTGCTGAGCCGTTACAAGGAAGCCCACCCCGATGTGGTGGCGGTCAAGCGCAGGATCCAGGCGCTCGAAGCCAGTGGCAATCGCACGGCGGCGGCCTCCACGGTCGGCCTCGATGTCGCCCGCGTGCGCGCCAAGATGAGCGCGGCACAGGAGCGCATTGCTTCGCTGGCCGAGCAAAAGCGCGAGTTGACCCGCAAGATGGAAGGCTACGAGGCCGAGATCCTCGAGGCGCCGCAGGTCGAGCGTGGCCTGGTGACCTTGATGCGTGACCACGACAACGCGCGCAAGAAGTACGAGGAAATCCGCGCCAAGGAAATGGGCGCGAAGATTACCGAAAGCCTGGAGCAGGAGAACAAGGCCGAGCGCTTTGTACTGCTTGAACCACCACTGATGCCCGAGAAACCGATCAAGCCCAACCGCAAGAAGATCGCTGCGCTGGGCCTGGTGCTGGCACCGGCAGGTGGCGGTGCGCTGGTGATGCTGCTGGAGATGTTCAACCAGCGCATTCGCGGCGTCGGTGCACTGGAGAACCTGCTGGGCAGGCGGGTGCTGGTGGCGCTGCCATACATCGATACCAAGGCCGATGTGGCCAGGCGCAAGCGTTGGCGCAACTGGCTGATCGTGGCGGCACTGGCGCTGGCGGCTATCATGGTAGTGCTGGTGCACGTGTTCTACATGCCACTGGATGTGCTGTTGTTCAAAGTCATGTCTCGGTTTGCATAGGGAAGCAGTGATGGACAGGACCAAGCAGGCTGTCGGCAATAATCTTCACCAGGTTACCCCGGGTACCCCGCAGGCCTTGTCACCCGCCCCTGGTACGGCACTGGCGGAAGTGCCTGGCCAGTTCGATTACGTGAACACCAAGGTGGTGCCGCTGCGCGCGGAGCACCTGGAGCGTCACCGTATCGTCGCCTACAACAAGAACTCCAACATGAACGGGCCGATCGACCTGCTGCGCACGCAAGTGCTCAGGACCATGGACGAGAATGGCTGGCGAACCCTGGCCATCACCTCGCCAACCCCTGAAGCGGGCAAGACGGTGCTGGCGATCAACCTGGCCATGAGCATCGCCCACCACACCACCAAGACCGCTTTGCTGGTGGACTTCGACCTGCGTCGACCCAAGGTCGGCAGCAGCCTGGGCCTGCCCATGGACCAGGCGTTGAACGAGTTTCTGACGGACAAGGCCGAGTTGCAGGACTGCCTGGTCAACCCGACCTTGCCTCGGTTCGTGGTGCTGCCCACGCGGGTGCCGGTGCCGTTGTCCACCGAAATGCTGTCGTCGCCCAAAGTGAGCAACCTGATCAGCGAACTACGCAACCGCTACGAGTCGCGCATCTGCATTTTCGATTTGCCGCCATTGCTCAGTTCTGACGATGCGATCACCGTGATACCCAAGTTCGACTGTGTGCTGCTGGTGGTGGCCAACGGTATGAACAACAGGAAGGAGATCGAGGATTGCCTGCATCACCTGGCAAGGGTGAACCTGGTGGGAACGGTATTGAACAAAGCTGACGAGCAGCCTCGAACCTATTATTGAGTCTCGTATTCTGGGGCTGCTTCGCAGCCCATCGCGACACAAGGCCGCTCCTACAGGTACAGCGCATTCCTTCAGCTGGTGGGGTCTCTGTGGGAGCGGGTTTACCCGCGAAGCAGGCGATGCGGTGGATGGCACCGGCTGCGCCGGTGTTCGCGGGCGCGCCCGCTCCTACAGGTACAGCGCATTCCTTCAGCTGGTGGGGTCTCTGTGGGAGCGGGCATGCCCGCGAAGCAGGCGACGCGGTGGATGGCACCGGCTGCGCCGGTGTTCGCGGGCGCGCCCGCTCCCACACGTATGGCGCACTCTTTCAGCTGGTGGGGTAGCGAGCCCAGGGGTACTGCAACTCCCACTGCCACGCATGCCGCACAATCGACTCCAGCGTGGCAAACTCCGGCCGCCAGCCCAGCATGTGCATGGCCTTGCCAGCATCCGCCACCAACCGGGGCGGGTCGCCGGGGCGGCGGGGTGCGTAGAGGGTGCGGATCTGCCGGCCAGTCACCGCCCGGGCCGTATCGATCACCTGCTGCACCGAAAAGCCCAGCCCGTTGCCCAGGTTGAACGCGGTTCGCTCGCCACCCGCCAGCAGGTAATCCACCGCCAGTGCTTGTGTCGCGATAGGGCCGCAAAGCGGCCCCAGGGTTTCAGCAATAGTGCACAAATTGCCGGGGCTGCTCTGCAGCCCTATCGCGACACAAGGCCGCTCCTACAAGACTCAGCGCAGCAGCCCCAGCATTTCCCTGGCAGTCCACGTATGATGGCCAGGCTGCCTTCGCCTGGGAAATCCGCGTCACATGTCTATCCGATTGAAACTGCTGCGAAAGAAACTGGGGATGACCCTGGAGCTGCTGGCTGACAAGACCGGCATGACCAAGAGCTACCTGTCCAAGGTCGAACGTGGCCTGAACACCCCCTCGATCGCCGCCGCGCTGAAGCTGGCGCGGGCACTGAATGTCAATGTCGAAGAACTGTTCGCCGAAGAGCAGACCGGCCAGAACCGCTACAGCCTGGTACGCCAGGGCGAGCGCCAGGCATTGGTGGGTGACGGGGCAGGGCCGGGTTACTCGGCCCTCACCAGCCAGGTCGGGCAGCGCAGCCTGCTGCCGTTCCTGATTCAGCCGCCGACCGAGTTCAGCGACCCTACGTTCAAGGAGCACCTGGGCGAAGAATTCCTGTTCGTCCACGCCGGCCAGGTGGAAGTGGACTTCATGAGCGAGCGGGTACTGCTGGAGCAAGGCGATGCCTTGCATTTCAATGCCCAGACACCACACAGGCTAAGGTCGGTGGGGCCGCTGCCGGCGCAGTTGCTGGTCGTGGTGCATCACGCAGACGAATAACATGCCGGGGCGCCAAACCGCCCCACGGCCTTGCCTTTCTCAGCGATGAAACTATGGCGCCACCCATGCAGCGCCCTATGATCAATTTGCGCGTCGATATTTTGACTATATAGTCCGGCGCCCATTGAATTTTATTATAGTGTCGAATCGTTGACGCAATGTCATTGTGTTCATAAGCTCATCTCAACGGTGAAACAACTCCCGAACACCTCGCCAACAAACAGTTGATTTTCCTCTTCAGGAGGGGCGTATGCGCACGGCTCTGATTATCAAATCGATGTCTTTGCTGGCGCTGTTAAGTGGCGCAGCGCGTGCGGCGGATATGTATATCAATCAGAACAGTATCGTCCCTGTTTCAACGGCAGGGTGGTTCTTTGCATTTGCTGTCGTTGGCTTTGTAGCTGTCGCCAACAGGAGAAAGATCTGAATCCGCCAGCCTGGGTTCTACCCTTGACGCCAGCGGCCCGGGGCCTCGCTTGTCAATTCCCCAGCCGTTGCTATATTGCCAGTAGCCCGTGCAGGTCCACGGTTGCAGGCAGCAAAGCCCAGGCTGCACAGCGTCAAGGCAAGGCCTCGTAAAGATTGAGGTCATCGCGGTTGGCGTATGCCGCGAAGCGGAGCGAGAGTTGGTGTGCTGTTCTCATTCAGTGCTCTTTGTCGGGCCTTTTCGGCCGGAGGGACCCTCATGGTGCGTTCAATGTTTGCCGCGTTCTGCATGCTGATGGTGTGGTCTGGTGCCGGTAAGGCCGACCCGAGCAGTGCTACCTACCTGCTCAGCCCTGGCGATGTGGTGATGGTTTCGGTGTGGCAGGAAGATAGCCTGCGCCAGGAAGCCACCGTACTTCCCGATGGCAGTATCACGTTCCCCCTGGCAGGTCGCATCGATGTTGCCGGGCTGGATGTGACGACCGTTGAAAAACAAGTGGCTGCCAAACTCGAGAAATTCCTCCCCGACCCGAACGTCAGCGTTGTCGTCAAGAGCATCGCCGGCAACCTGGTCTATGTACAAGGCAAAGTGATCAAGCCCGGGCCGGTACAGATGGCGGGCCCTACCGCAGTGTTGCAGGCCCTGAGCATGTCTGGCGGCCTGGACAAGTTTGCAGATGAAAGCGAAATCAAAGTGGTGCGCGGCACTGGCGCTTCCCAAAAAATCCTGCCCGTGCGATATAGAGACCTGGTGTCTGGCCGGGATATGTCCACCAACATCCAACTTCAGGCTGGCGATACGCTGGTCGTCCCTTGATCTTGCCTTTAATAAGAACACTTAATGCCTCTTCTCAGAACAACTAGTATTGCAACGGCAATCTTGGTGTTGCCGTTTACGAACACGGTCTTGGCAGCAAATTGGCAGTCTACGGTAGTGGTACCGACATCCGTCGAACATGACAGCAACCCCTTGCTGCTGTCGTCGGGTGAAAAGGGCATAACGCGCACGATCATCGCGCCGGATTACACCCTGATCGGTACCTTCGACCGTGACGAACTGAGGTTGGGGCTGGGCATGAATGTATTGCGCTCGTCCGACACGGCGGTGGTCGACAACCGTGAGGACCCTGACGTGAGCCTGGGCTGGCAGCGTCAGACCGAGCGCGGGCGGTTTGGCCTGCTGGCGCGTTACAACGAAAGTTCGACGCTGTCGGGAACGGTGTTGGATACCGGCGTGGTCACCACCGATGGCACGCAAAAGCTGTATACGCTGACCGGCAACTGGAGCCAGGCGGTTACCGAGCGTAGCACCTTGAGCAACGAAACCACGTACAACCGTGCCCGTTATGACATCAGTACGCTGACGGGTTACGAAGAACTGGGCAACGTGTTCACCTGGACCTACGCCTGGAGCGAGCGGGCTGATCTGTACAGCCGCTTTGGTGCCCGGCGCTATGAGCCCGAGGAGGACCAGACGGCGACGGCGTCCAACAGCTACAGCCCCGCGGTCGGGGTCAAGTACCAGTTTTCCGAAAGCCTCAGCGCCGATGCGCATGTGGGTGTCACCGAGGTTTCCGGTGACGAAGGTGGCCGACGCGGGGAGGGCGGGGTTGCGCTGCTGTACACCGGTGCGCGCGCCGTCGCCAGCTTCACCGCCGAACGCAGCACGGTAGCCAGCGCCGAAGGCGGCTTCGCCGAGCTGGACCAGGTGCGCGGTGTGTGGAGTTACGCCGTCAGCGAACTGACACGGGTGGGTACGGACGCTGCCTGGCAAGACAGCAAAGGGCAGACCCCCAACACCCTGCAGACTTACAGCGTGTGGGCCAGCCGCGAGTTTTCGCCGTACTGGGACCTGCGCCTGTCGCTGATGTACAAGGAACGGCAGCAGGATAACGAAGCCGATGCGAACGCTACGATCGTGGGTTTGACGTTGACGTACAGGTACCCCGACATCTGAACTTCAGGCAGGTGGCCCCATGAAGTCTGACTACGAGCTCTCCCTCAGAGATTACATTGCCATAATCAAGGACAGGGCCCTGTTATTGGGGGTGAGCATCGTAGTCATCCTGGCCGCGACCGTCGCAGTCGCGGTGATGGTGCCGCCGATCTACCAATCGACCGGCACCATCCTGGTGGAGTCGCAGCAGATTTCCCCTGAGCTGGTGTCGACCAACAACACCAGCTTTGCCGATGAACGCATCGAAGTGATTCGCCAGCGGGTGATGACTCGCGAGAACCTGCTGCGCATCATCGACAAGTACAACCTGTTTCCCGACAAGCGTTTCAGCGATAGCGACAAGATCGACCACATGCGCAGCGCCATCGTCGTCGAAACCCTTACCACATACGTGCGCGGGCGGGGTGAAGCGACCGTGGCGTTCAATGTGTCCTTCGAGCACAAGCAGCCCGAGGTGGCCAAGGAAGTCGCCGACGAGTTGGTGACGCTGTTCCTCAACGAGAACCTCAAGCAGCGTACCGAGCGGGCCAACGAAACCACCGAGTTCCTCACCCAGGAGGCGAACAAGCTGGGTGCCGAGCTGGCCAACCTGGAAAACCAGCTGGCGGATTTCAAGCAGGCCCACGCCAACGCCTTGCCCGAGCACCAGACCTTGCGCATGAACATGCTGTCACGATCGGAGCTGGAGTTCCGCGAGGTCGACCGTGATTACAAGGCCGCCCAGGAAGAACTGCGTTACCTTGAGCTGGAACTGTCCGCGGCCAATGCCGGGCTGGCAACCAAGGCCGGCGAAGGCCCCAGGGCGGCAGGTGCCGAGCCGCCCCAGGACCTGCCCAGCCTGAAGGCCGAATATGCCCGGCTGCTGAGCCGTTACAAGGAAGCCCACCCCGATGTGGTGGCGGTCAAGCGCAGGATCCAGGCGCTCGAAGCCAGTGGCAATCGCACGGCGGCGGCCTCCACGGTCGGCCTCGATGTCGCCCGCGTGCGCGCCAAGATGAGCGCGGCACAGGAGCGCATTGCTTCGCTGGCCGAGCAAAAGCGCGAGTTGACCCGCAAGATGGAAGGCTACGAGGCCGAGATCCTCGAGGCGCCGCAGGTCGAGCGTGGCCTGGTGACCTTGATGCGTGACCACGACAACGCGCGCAAGAAGTACGAGGAAATCCGCGCCAAGGAAATGGGCGCGAAGATTACCGAAAGCCTGGAGCAGGAGAACAAGGCCGAGCGCTTTGTACTGCTTGAACCACCACTGATGCCCGAGAAACCGATCAAGCCCAACCGCAAGAAGATCGCTGCGCTGGGCCTGGTGCTGGCACCGGCAGGTGGCGGTGCGCTGGTGATGCTGCTGGAGATGTTCAACCAGCGCATTCGCGGCGTCGGTGCACTGGAGAACCTGCTGGGCAGGCGGGTGCTGGTGGCGCTGCCATACATCGATACCAAGGCCGATGTGGCCAGGCGCAAGCGTTGGCGCAACTGGCTGATCGTGGCGGCACTGGCGCTGGCGGCTATCATGGTAGTGCTGGTGCACGTGTTCTACATGCCACTGGATGTGCTGTTGTTCAAAGTCATGTCTCGGTTTGCATAGGGAAGCAGTGATGGACAGGACCAAGCAGGCTGTCGGCAATAATCTTCACCAGGTTACCCCGGGTACCCCGCAGGCCTTGTCACCCGCCCCTGGTACGGCACTGGCGGAAGTGCCTGGCCAGTTCGATTACGTGAACACCAAGGTGGTGCCGCTGCGCGCGGAGCACCTGGAGCGTCACCGTATCGTCGCCTACAACAAGAACTCCAACATGAACGGGCCGATCGACCTGCTGCGCACGCAAGTGCTCAGGACCATGGACGAGAATGGCTGGCGAACCCTGGCCATCACCTCGCCAACCCCTGAAGCGGGCAAGACGGTGCTGGCGATCAACCTGGCCATGAGCATCGCCCACCACACCACCAAGACCGCTTTGCTGGTGGACTTCGACCTGCGTCGACCCAAGGTCGGCAGCAGCCTGGGCCTGCCCATGGACCAGGCGTTGAACGAGTTTCTGACGGACAAGGCCGAGTTGCAGGACTGCCTGGTCAACCCGACCTTGCCTCGGTTCGTGGTGCTGCCCACGCGGGTGCCGGTGCCGTTGTCCACCGAAATGCTGTCGTCGCCCAAAGTGAGCAACCTGATCAGCGAACTACGCAACCGCTACGAGTCGCGCATCTGCATTTTCGATTTGCCGCCATTGCTCAGTTCTGACGATGCGATCACCGTGATACCCAAGTTCGACTGTGTGCTGCTGGTGGTGGCCAACGGTATGAACAACAGGAAGGAGATCGAGGATTGCCTGCATCACCTGGCAAGGGTGAACCTGGTGGGAACGGTATTGAACAAAGCTGACGAGCAGCCTCGAACCTATTATTGAGTCTCGTATTCTGGGGCTGCTTCGCAGCCCATCGCGACACAAGGCCGCTCCTACAGGTACAGCGCATTCCTTCAGCTGGTGGGGTCTCTGTGGGAGCGGGTTTACCCGCGAAGCAGGCGATGCGGTGGATGGCACCGGCTGCGCCGGTGTTCGCGGGCGCGCCCGCTCCTACAGGTACAGCGCATTCCTTCAGCTGGTGGGGTCTCTGTGGGAGCGGGCATGCCCGCGAAGCAGGCGACGCGGTGGATGGCACCGGCTGCGCCGGTGTTCGCGGGCGCGCCCGCTCCCACACGTATGGCGCACTCTTTCAGCTGGTGGGGTAGCGAGCCCAGGGGTACTGCAACTCCCACTGCCACGCATGCCGCACAATCGACTCCAGCGTGGCAAACTCCGGCCGCCAGCCCAGCATGTGCATGGCCTTGCCAGCATCCGCCACCAACCGGGGCGGGTCGCCGGGGCGGCGGGGTGCGTAGAGGGTGCGGATCTGCCGGCCAGTCACCGCCCGGGCCGTATCGATCACCTGCTGCACCGAAAAGCCCAGCCCGTTGCCCAGGTTGAACGCGGTTCGCTCGCCACCCGCCAGCAGGTAATCCACCGCCAGTGCATGAGCCGCCGCCAGGTCGGCCACATGCACATAGTCGCGTATGCAGGTGCCATCCGGCGTGTCGTAGTCGCGGCCAAACACCGTTACTGCATCACGCCGGCCCGAAGCGGCCTGCAGGATCAGCGGGATCAGGTGGGTTTCGGGTTCATGACGCTCTCCCAGCTGGCCCTCCGGGTCTGCGCCCGCTGCGTTGAAGTAACGCAGGCATACCGACTTCAAGCCATAGGCCCGGTCGAAGTCCTCGAGAATCTGCTCGACCATCCATTTGCTCAACCCATACGGGTTGATCGGCCCCTTGGCATGCGCTTCGTCGATCGGCACGTACTGCGGGTTGCCGTAGACGGCTGCGCTGGAAGAAAACACCAGGTGCCTGATACCGGCATTCACCATGGCCTGCAGGAGGGAAAGGGTGGCCGCGACATTGTTCTGGTAGTACTTGCCGGGCACGCTGACCGACTCGCCCACCTGGATGAACGAGGCAAAGTGGAACACGGCATCGAAGCGGCAAACACCGAACAGCACATCCAGGGCGGGCTCGTCGGCGATGTCCAGTTTCGCCCACTGGACGCCGGGGCCGGGCGAGACGAGGTCCGCCACCACCACCTCATGGCCCGTACCGAGCAGGTGCTTGACCATGTGCGAGCCAATGTAGCCTGCGCCACCGACAACCAGAAACTTCATCCATGCCTCCTGGACTCTGCTGTTGTACAGCTGCGCTTTTCAGCTACAGGACTGTTGTGAGGGTAGATGGCCATATGCCCTATTTCAAGAACAGCCAGTTGGACATGTACTTGCCGTCGAACGTGATGCTGTAGCGTCCATCCTGGTAAGCCATCGGCAAGGGTTTCAACTGGGCCTGTGCATCCCGGGCGAACAGCTTCAGGCCAGCAGGCGCCTTGATGTTCAAGGTGCCGGCAAACGGCTCTACGTTGAACGGTGTCTTGTCATCGGCCTTGGGCACGGCCCGGGTACCCAGCGACAGCAGCAGTTCACGCGACTGGCCCAGGGGGTTGCCGTCCAGGCTTTGCACCACGACGCTGGCGTACGGCGTTCGTGCTTGCACCTGGATGGCGCCCAGGCTGATCAAGCGACCTCCCAGCCATCCGGTGGCGGCCTGGGTCAGCGGTGTATCGATGGTATAGATGCCCTGTTGCCAGTTGCGCTTGAGTTCGCCCGTATCGCTGACCGCTTCCGTGGCGTCGGCCGGCAGCAAGGACTGCTCCGGGTCCTGCAGTACCTGCGCACCGGCAGGGATGGCGGCGGGTTTCAGCCAGGGCAACTCCGGCGTCTGTGGCAGGGCGATCTGCAGTTGGCCCTTTTCCATGGCCGTGCGCAGCAGTGGCGAGTTGCGCGGGGTGATCTCCTGGTTGTACAGGGTGGCGGGCGTCGGCGCGAACACGTATCGGGTAGTGGCCGGCTTCACATCCGCACGGCGATAGAGCAGGGCGGCAGCGGGCAAGGTGGCGATCATCGCCGGGTCGTTGTACGCGTGCCAGTTATCCGCCGTGCGCCAGCCAGGGTTGAAGGCCTGCTGGCTGTAAGCGTACTGCATCATGGCGTCCCAGCCCTGGTGGGCGGCGGTGCCGGCCACGTACAGCGGCAGCGAGTGGCGGTCGGGCAGCGGGAAGGGTTCGGCGTTCCACTCGGTGACGGTCAGCGGCTTGCCGACTACCTGGGCGGCAGCGAGCCAGTCGATCACGCCGTCGCTGGTCAACGGGTTCTTCTCCAATTGGCCATTGGCACCGTAGCCATGGGCATCGATGACATCGCCTGTGGTCAGTGCCGGCAGCGCGCTCAGGCCATTGCCGCCCCAGGTACTGGTGGTGGCGATCGGCACTTTCACGCCGAGGCCGCGCAGGTGAGTGATCATGTCGGTGTTGAAGCGCTGTTCCAGGTCGTTGAGAAACAGCTTCGAAGGGCCATGCTCCCAGGCGCGCCAGGTGAGGTCGGTGGGCAGGTCATATTGTTTGGCGAAGGCTTTGGCCGCTTCCATGTAGCGCTCGCTATGGCGCGGCACGTCCTTGTTCGGCATCAGGGCGTTACCGTAATGCTGGGTGAGGTCGTTCTCATTGGTGAGCAGTACGGCAGCGATGGCGGGGTCGTCCTTGTAAGCCAGGCCGGTGTATTCATTCACATGAGTCAGGTACTGCTCGGCAAAGCGTTTCATCGCCTGTTGGATGCTTCGGTTCACATAGGCGTAACCCTTCAGGTCGACATGGCTCTCACCCTTGGCCAGTTCCTTGAAGTCATCGATATTGTCATTGGCAGTAAGCGCCCGCTGCACGTGCAGGTCCAGCCAGATATAGATGCCCTCGTCCTTGAGCGTCTTGATCCACAAGTCGAGCTTGCGCAGCGATTCGGCACTGAGCTGCTGGGTATCGCGCACCAGGGTGCCGTCGCCGAACACGTTCGGGCTGACCCAGGGCGAGTCGTGGTGATGCAAACGCACCAGGTTGAAACCCAGTGCCGACAGGCGCTTGGCCTGTTGGCGGATTTCTTCGTCGGGGCTCTTGAACAGCGAATAGGCGGAAAGGTTGGTGCCCCAGAAGCGCACTGGGGTGTTGTTTTCGAACATCAGCTGTTCGCCGACAGCCTTGACGAAGCCATGCTTGCCGGCAGGCTTTTCCGGGGCGTTGAGGAATGACAGGTCCACGGGCGAGGTGCGCCAGTCCAGTTGGTCGTCGGGCCAACCGGCGGGGTCGGCCAGGCCGAAGCGTTCGCTGGGCGTGGGACCCAGGTCGATGTCGCCGGTGATGTTCAGCACCGCCTTGATCTGCTGCCGACCAGCGTTGATCGGGTCGCTGTAAATGAACGCACGCAGTTCGGACGGGTTGCCGCGCTCGAAATACACCTTGGCCAGCGGCGGGTCGAAGCGCATTTCGATGCGTCGGCCCTGGTCAGCCTTGCCCCATGACCAGCCACGGTTGCCGGGCAGCAGCTGCGGTGCACCCATGCCCCCGGCAATTTGCGCAGGGTCGAACTCGAACACCATGCCACCGCCCATTACTCCGGCCTGGCGGCTGTGGGCCTCGAGGTCGAAGGCCCAGCCCAGGGTTTGCGCCTGCTCCTTGCGGATATCCGCCGCCAGATCGAAGTCCAGTTCCTTGTTCTTGCCCTGCAGCGTGTAGTGGTCGGGGCCAACTACCTTGAACGTGGTGGAAAAACCGGTCCAGCTCCAGTTGGCCGCCCAGAAGTCGAACTTGGCTTTCATCACTGGTCCACCACCGCGGGTCACCAAGGGCAGGCCGTTCTGTTCATCGACACTGACTTGCCACGCTGAGGCCCAGCCGGTGAGGGGCAGTGAGGCCAGGCCGGCGATGGCCGAAACCCGCAGCAGGGTTTGAAGACCCCAGCGGCGCAGGGGGAGCAGGTTCATAGGCGTCACCTGGGTTGAAGGGCGGGGTCGGCCAGCGCGATGGCCTGGCTGTTGTGCAGCTGGCGAACCATCTGGACATAGGCCACGCCCAGTCCGGCGACAGTCCAGTACACCACCGGGATGAAGGTGATGCTGCTGACGGTGAAGATGATCACCAGGATGCCGATCAGTGTCGCCAGCAATGCCCGGCCGAGCTGGCGTCGCTCGTCGTCCTTGTCGGGGAAACTGCGCATGGCCTTGCGGATACCGTGCAGTACGGCAGCGAAGAACGCCACGAACAGGCCCAGCCCGACCAGCCCGACCCGCAGTGCCAGGTTTATGTAGGTGTTGACGATGTCGATGATGCCGTCACCCTGGATCATCGATTGCATTTCCGGGGTGTTGCGGAAGTCGAACGAGCCGAACAACGGGTTGCGCTGGATGACGATCCACGAGTTGTCCATCAGCCGTTCGCGGTAAGTGATGTTCTCTTTCTCGAGGTTGCCGATGAACGGCAGCATGTCCAGTACCTTGTCGCCACCGGGCACGATGGTCAGCAAGGGCAGGGCCAGCATGCCGGCCGCAGCGAGCAGCGCCAGGCGCCTGACCGCACCTTTGCCCAGGGCGATGAACACCACCACGATGACCACGGCACCGATCCACGGGCCGCGGGACAGTGGCGCGAACAGCCCTGCGGCCAGCAGCAGGGCGCCCAGGGCCCGCTGCAGGGGGCGGCGCACGTAACCCTGGACGAACAGGAACAGGCCGATGGCCACGCTCATCACATAGCCCAGGGCAATCGCCTGCCCGGTGGTGACGCTGGCGCGCAGCGAACCGCCACGGCTCAGGTAGCCGGACATGCTCCACGGCACGCCCATGGCGTCGACCAGGGCACTGTACAGCAGCCAGTGGCGCACGTACTCGGCCACGCCGATCAGGGCCAGAACGAATGAGGCAAGCACGAAGGCCAGCAGGGTGTCCTTGAAGTCGCTGATCTGGCGCAGGCCACGGCTGGCCACGTAATACGGCAGTAACACGTCGACAAACAGGTACAGCGTCTGGCGCAGGGTGTCGGTCAGGGTGGTCTCGCGCAGGTACAGCACGCTCATCAGCAGCAGGCCGGCCGCCAACAACCTGTCGGGCCAGGTGCGGCCGAAGCGCAGGGTGTCGCCTTGCCGGCGCAGGGCCAGCGCCGCCGGCAACAGCACGCACAGGGCCAGCAGGCGGATATGGTTGAGGTCGACCAGGTAATTGACCACGCCAAACCCGGGCACCTGCACCGAAGCCGGCGGGATCAGGAACAGCAGCATGTAGAACAGCGCCATGGGGTTGTGTTCGCGGCGCCCGGCGATGTACAGGATGACGGCGCCAGCACCCAGGTACAGCCAGAAGCTGTGCGAGAAGAAGGCCAGCAGGGTAAGCAGGAACCACAGGTTGCGTCGGCGCTTGAAGTCGCTCAGCGGAATCAGGTCGGTGGCAGGCCGCCGCGCCAGCAGGAAGACCACGCTCGCCAGAAAAAGGATGACGATCAACGCACGAAAATGTTCAGGCATTGGCTATGTGCACCTTTGCATCGGTGGGCAACGGCTAGCGTCGTGGCTGATTGAAACTATAGTGACCTTTTAGCCAGTCAGTCAGAGATTGCTCTCATGCCGTCGATTGATGTGTCTGCCACCGCGAGCCTGCGCAAGCGGGCCCTGAGGGCCGGGTCATGGAACCTGGTTGCACAAGTGGCGTCACAGGTGATGCGCCTTGGCGGCAACCTGATCATGGCCCGCTTGCTGCTGCCGGAAATGTTCGGAGTGATGGTCATCGCCACCACCGTTTCGGTACTCCTGCATCTACTGTCCGATGTCGGCCTGCGGCAGAACATCATCCAGAGCCATCGCGGTGACGACCCGGATTTTCTCAATACTGCATGGACCGTGCAGATCATCCGCGGCTTCGTGCTGTTCGCCCTGACCTTGCTGCTGGCCTTGGGGGCCTGGTTTGCCCAGCTCGCCGAGCTGTGGCCGGCGGACTCTACCTATGCCGCACCGGTGTTGCCGATGGTGCTGGCGGCAACCGGGCTGTCGGCGGTGATCTGGGGCTTTCAGTCCACCAAGATAGATGTCGCGGTACGGACTTTCCAACAGAAGCGCGTGGTGCTGGTGGACCTGGCCTCGCAGGCGGCCGGCCTGGTGGTGATGCTGGTGTTGGGCTACCTGACCCATTCGGTGTGGGCACTGGTGATCGCCGGCCTGGTGTCTGCCGTGGCCTGGACCCTGCTCGGTCACACCGCCCTGGAGGGGCATGACAACCGCCTGCAGTGGGACCGCAGCGCGCTGACCGAACTGATCGTGTTCGGCCGCTGGATCTTGCTGTCGTCGATGGTTGGCGTGTTGGCCATGTACGGTGACCGCATGTGGTTTGGCGCCAGCATGACGGCGGCACAACTGGGTGTGTACTCGATTGCCGTGTTGATCCTGGGTGCCGTGCAGACCGCGCTGATGAAGATTTTCGGCGCGGTGGCGCTGCCCGCTTTCAGCGAGGCGGCACGGGCCGATGACAAGGAGCGCCTCAAGGCCCTGTATTACCGCTTCCGCCTGCTGGTCGACCTGCTGGTGCTGTTCATCTGTGGCGGTTTCCTGACCGCCAGCCCTTTGCTGATCGGTTGGCTGTACGACGATCGCTACCGTGAGGCTGGCCCGATGATGGCCATTCTTTCGCTGTCGTTCCTCACATTGCGCTATACCTTGGCTCATCAGGTGTGGATTGCCCTGGGCCTGACCAGGTACCAGGCCATGGATAACATCATCCGCCTGGTCTCGTTGTGGGGGGGGCTGCCACTGTTGCTGGCGATCGGTGGCGTTGACTGGGCGATCTGGGGGGTTGCCCTGCATACCGTGCCAACCCTTGTGTTGATCGTGTACGTGAATCGCAAGCTGGATATGTTCAGCCTGAGGCGTGAGCTGGTGGTACTGCCGATGCTACTGGTCGGGGCGCTTTGCGGGGCGCTGCTGACAGCCTTTTTCAACTGGCTGTAATTCTGCTTGTCGGGTGAAACTTTCAAAGGTGCAGGTCATTGGATCATGGGGAAGTTTACGTTTTGTACTGCGCAATTGGGTCGTAGGGGGTTTCTCCAGAGTTGTGTCTTGCTGGGTGTAGGTGGTGTGGTGTTCGCTGCTACGCCAGCCATCACCAGCCAACCTGCTGGCAGGCCTGGGTTCGTGGTGATCAACGGCTGGGTACTGCCGTCCCGTTACTTCCGGAACGAGCACGCATGATCAGGGACTATCAGCAGCAGAAGGCGCTGCGCGACAGTTACGATGTCTGCATCATCGGCGCCGGCCCGGCCGGTATCACCCTGGGCCTGCGCCTGGCCGCCGCCGGCTGGAGCGTCCTGCTTGCCGAAGGTGGCGGGCGCGAGTACTCGGCGAACTCGCAAGCCTTGTACACCTGTGCATCCACTGGCCTGGAGCTGTATGCCGGGGAAGCTCGCCTGCGTTATCTGGGCGGCACATCCAACCATTGGGCCGGCCGTTGCCGGCCGTTCAGCCCCTCGGACTTCGCAGTTCCCCCCATTGGCGACTTGCCTGGCTGGCCCATTCCTTATTCGGAGATCGCAGGCTACCTGCCTGCTGCCATGGATATCGTCGACCTGCCGCCAGGGGCGGACTTTCGCGCGTTGAATGATGGCCTCGACGGCGGTGACTTCGAACCGGACCGCTTTCTGCTCAGCCCGCCAACGCGCTTTGCGCAGAAGTACGCCACGGCCCTGGAGCAGACCCAGGGCCTGGACGTATTCATCAACTGCAATTGCGTGAACCTGGAGTTCGACCAGGCCTCCGGTCACTTGGCTGCAGTCGTGCTTTCCGATTACGAGTGCAATCGCCAGCGCCTGGTTGCAAGAAACTTCGTACTCGCTACAGGTGCCATCGAGAATGCCCGGCAACTGCTCAACAGCGAGTCGTTGGCGGCGGCGGGGATAGTGAGCAAGGACGGGCTGGTCGGTGGGTGTTTCATGGAGCATCTGAACATTGACCTGGGCACCTTCATCCTCAACTCGGGGCTGGCCCCTGATCCGCGCGAGTACTACACCACCGATGCCTTCGTTGAGGAGTACAAGGCAGGCAAGGGCAACGTCAGGGCCGCCTTGCTGGCTGATGTGCAAACCTATGGTCGTACTGCCGAGGTGAAGCATTTTCTGGAGAACCTGGTCTGCGACATGGGAGTAGCCAGCAAGATCGCCTTCGTGGCCAAGTTCAACTGCCCCGGTGATGGCGTCATCAGCACCATGATCGAGCAGTTTCCCAACCTGCACAGCCGTATTTCGCTGCTGGAGGAGAAGGACGCACTGGGCGTGGCCAAGGTCAATGTCAACTGGGCCCTGACCGCTGATGACCGGCACACCATCAAGTGCATCGGAAGCGAGCTGGCCAAGCAGTGGGTTGCCATGGACCTGGGCTACATCAAGCTCAATGACTTCGTTTACGACACTTCGATACCGCTGAAGTTGTCGCCACATGCCCATCACATGGGGACCACGCGCATGGCGTCTTCAGCGCAGTTTGGTGTTGTCGATACCAACTGCAAGGTGTTCGGTACCGAAAATCTTTATGTCGCCGGCAGCAGCATCTTTGCCACGGGCGGCGCTTGCAATCCGACCATGCCGCTGCTGCAGTTTGCGGTACGCCTGGCCGACCACCTCGATGCCAGGCTGAGCGCGGCCAGCGACGCCGTGGGGTGATGCATGTTGTAAACGGGTTGAGTGCGCGACGGTCAGCACCCACAAGAACGAGACCGGATGCGCCTCAGGGACAGTCCAGATGGCTTTGATTGCGAGGCTGGCAGAATGAAGGGATGGATACGCAAGGCAGTGGCGCACTATGTCCATGCAACGGGGCGAGGAAGCTCCTTCTACAGGAGGTTCTGCAAGCCGTCAGGGCTTGAGTGGGGGGCATACCTTGCCCGCTGGGGCAACTTCCACTCGGTAGGCAGCAACTTCTATGTCAATACAGGCTGCAAGTTCCTCGACCCTTCGCTGGTTCGCATCGGCAACAGTGTGGGGCTGTCCGACTGCACCCTGATCGGTCATGACGGGGTGGTATTGCTGATCGAACATCGCTTCGGCAAGCACCTGGATTCGGTCGGTTTCATCGACATCAAGGACAACTGCTTCATCGGCCACGGTGCAATCGTCATGCCTCGCGTCACCATCGGGCCTGAGTCGATCGTGGCCGCCGGTGCCGTGGTGACCAAGGATGTGCCGCCGGGCACGGTGTTCGGTGGCAACCCTGCAGAGTTCATATGCACCACCGAGGCGTTGATCAAGCGGGTTGAGGCACGTTGCGAAGCCTACCCATGGATCGACCTGGTCAAGCAGCGCAATGGTGCCTACGACCCGCAACTGGAGCCGCAGCTGATGGCGCAAAGGCGCCAGTATTTCTTCGGGGACGGCAACAATGGCTAGCAAACCTGTGGACGTCATGGTGGTCAACTTCAACACGGCCGGGCTGCTGCAGCCGATGTTCGATGCACTGCGTCGGGCCGACAGCGAACGGCTGGCCAGCTACCTGGTGGTGGACAATGCCTCCGCCGATGACTCGCTGCAGCGCATGGCCGAGGTATGCCCGCAGGCGCTGCTGCTGAGCAACAAGCAGAACGTGGGGTTCGGCCGGGCCAACAACCAGTTGCTGGCGCACCTGAAGGGCAAGTACGCCTTGCTGCTGAACACCGACGCCTTTGTCGCCACCGATTCACTGCAGAAAACCCTCGACTACATGGAAGCCCACCCGGAGTGCGGTGTGCTGGGGGTCCGCCTGGAGGGACGCGACGGCGCCCTGCAGCCCAGTTGCCGCTACTTCCCCACACCGTTCAACGTGTTCGTCGGGCGTACCGGGCTGGGGCGCTTCTTCCCGGGCTTGAAAATGGTCGACGAAATGGATTGGGACCACGCTTCGGTCCGCGAGTGCGACTGGCTGCCTGGCTGCTTCTACCTGGTGCGCCGCGAAGTGCTCGACCAGGTGGGCCTGTTCGACCCGCGCTACTTTCTTTATTACGAGGAGGTCGACCACTGCAAGCGGGTGAAGGCTGCAGGCTGGAAGGTGGTGTTCTACCCGCATACCACGGTGGTGCACATCGGAGGGGAAAGCTCCAGATCGGTGGCCGAACTGGAGGCGGCCAGCCGACAGATCTCGTCATACCAGATCGAAAGCGAGCTGCTGTACTTCCGCAAGCATCACGGGCTGGCGGGCCTTGCCCTGCACATGCTGCTGGTCACCTTGGGCGACCTGGTACTGGCACTCAAGGCGCTGTTGAAACGACGCGGTCTGGGCGCAATACAGGCCTGCTGGCGTCACTGCCGGGCGACCTGGTCTCTGTTGTTCAAGACCCGGTACGCCAGCCAACCGACAAGGTAGGTGGAGCCATGTTCGAGAATGTACGTGCCGACCTGCGTGCCCATGGTGGCGACTGGGGCGCCCAGGGCTTCTGGGTATTGCTGGTGTACCGCTTCGGCCGCTGGCGCTATGGGGTGCGCCCGACACTGCTGCGAAAACTGTTTTCGCTCATCTACAAGGTCCTGTTCAAGTTCGTGCAGATCATCACGGGTGTGGAGCTGCCGTGCGAGGTGGTGATCGGCCGCAACTTCGTCATCGACCATTTTGGCGGCATCGTAGTCAGCGGCTATGCCCGGTTTGGCGATGACTGCCGCATCCGCAACGGGGTAGTGGTGGGCCTGAAGAACGTCGATGAGCCGATTGCACCAGTGTTCGGCAACAACGTCGATATTGGCACCGGGGCCAAGGTGCTGGGAAGCATCCGTATCGGCAACGACGTGATCATCGGTGCCAACGCCGTGGTGCTGGTGGATGTGCCGGACAATTCGCTGGCGGTGGGGGTGCCGGCCATCATCAAGGCCAGGCAACCGGCCGCCACGGCGCCCGTCGAGTGAGGCCCATGGCGAGCGGCATCGGTGTGGTGGTGATTGGCCGCAACGAAGGCCTGCGCCTGGAGCGTTGCCTGCGTTCGCTGCTACAGGGTACGGACAAGATCATGTACGTCGACTCCGGCTCTACCGATGGTTCACCGCACCTGGCTCGCAGCCTGGGGGTAGAGGTATTGGCGCTGGACATGGACACCCCGTTCACTGCCGCACGCGCGCGCAACGAAGGCTTTCTCGCCTTGCAACGGCGGTTGCCGTCGCTGCAACGGGTGCAGTTCGTCGATGGCGATTGCGAGGTGGATGGCGGCTGGCTGGCCGCGGCGCAGGCGTTTCTCGATGACCACCCCGACGTGGCTGTGGTGTGTGGCCGCCGACGCGAGCGCTTCCCCCAGCGGTCGGTGTACAACCTGTTGTGTGACCTGGAGTGGGACACCCCCATTGGCGAGGCCAAGGCGTGTGGTGGCGATGCCCTGATGCGAGCAGATGCCTTTGCCGCCGTCGGCGGCTTTCGCCCCGAGCTGATTGCCGGAGAGGAGCCCGAGTTGTGCGTGCGCCTACGGGCAAAGGGCTGGAAAGTCTGGCGCCTGGACGCCGAGATGACCCTGCACGACGCCGGCATGACCCGTTTCAGCCAGTGGTGGCGGCGTAGCCTGCGCGCTGGCCACGCCTATGCCGAAGGGGCTTACCTGCATGGTCAGCCACCCGAGCGGCACTGGTTGCGCGAATCGCGCCGGGCTTGGCTGTGGGGTCTGGGCATCCCCGTGGTAATCGTGCTGGCCTGCCTGCTGCTGGGCGGCTGGGGCCTGCTGTTGCTGGCGGTCTACCCGCTGCAGGCCGTACGCCTGGCCCGCCGTGGTGGCAAGTCGGTGAGGGAGAACTGGCTACAGGCGGTGTTTCTGGTATTGGGCAAGTTCCCGGAAATGCTCGGGCAACTGAAGTTCCTGCGCCACCGCATCGCGGCCGGCAAATCGACGTTGATCGAGTACAAGTGAGAGAGGCCCATGATGCTCGGTACGATCGTCAAAAGCGTGTTTACCTTGCAACCGGGCTACTCGTTGCGGGCGCTGAACAACAAGTACAGGTTGGCGCTGCAGATTGCCAGGCAATGGCCTGAACTGAATGCCTTCCTGCAGCGCATGACGGCGGCGTTGGGCCAGCAAGGCTTGCAGCGGCTAGGGGTGGATTGCATCGGTGTCGTGCAGTGGCCTTACCTCAGCAAATGCTGGGAAGCCCCGCAGCGCCTGGAGGTGGTGGCTTCGCACTTCGAAGTGCTGGCCGGGCAGTTTCCGGCGCTGTTGCTGCTGGGGCGGGACGAAAGCCTGACGTTGTGCGAGCTGTCCAGCCATTCGCCGGGTTGTCGTCTGGTTTTGGACCGACCGATCTGGTTCAAGCGCGAAGGCGAGTTGGTATTGAACCTGTTCCAGAGCGACCTGCGCGTGGCATCCCTGGCATTCAGCCTGTGCCGCAGCCAGGGCGAACTGTGCCTGTTCATTGGTGCCGTGCAGGGCATCCACAAGGGTATCGACAGCGAAACCTCACTGGCCATCTACCGCGACCTGACCAAGGACTTCGAAGGGCTGCGCCCGCGCAGCCTGTTGCTCGAGGCATTGAAGTGCCTGGCCAGGACCCTGGACGTGGCGCACCTGTATGCCGTCCGTGATGCCTGCCGCCACCATCGGCACGCGTATTTTGGCAGCGACAAAGGCCACGACCTGGCGGCCAATTATGATGTGATCTGGCTGGAACACGGTGCTACTGCATCGAGCCATGCTGACTTCTTCGCCCTTCCGCTGGCTGCGGTACAGCGGGCGGAACAGGATATTCCGGCGAAGAAACGGGCAATGTACCGCCGCCGCCAGGTGCTGCTCGACGATGTTTTCGCCCGCTTGCAGGCCGTGTTGCCAGGCAGCGGTCACAACCTTGGACTACAAGGGGAACAGGGGGATGTATCTGACGAGATGGCATCGGCGGGGCGCCGGCCGCCGGTAGTCGACAGCCTGAAGTAATCGCCAGCCCTGCCGCGGCAGGTCTGAATGTTCACTACGCGGGTCTTGATCTGGATTTCTATGCGCATTGCTTACTTCATAAACCAGTACCCGAAGGTCAGCCACAGTTTCATCCGCCGCGAGATCCTGGCGCTGGAGCGCCAGGGGGTAGAGGTGCAGCGTATTGCCCTGCGCGGGTGGGACGCCGAGTTGCAGGATGCCGACGACGCGAGCGAACGGGCCAAGACCCGCTATGTGCTGCAGCATGGCATCAAGGGGTTGCTGGCACCGGCCTGGCAAGTGCTGCGGGCACAGCCGCGCCGGTTCTTCCGGGCGCTGCAGTTGGCCATGCGCGTTGGCTTGCGGGCCGACCGCGCCTGGCCCTACCACCTGGTCTACCTGGCCGAGGCCTGCCAGGTACTGCAATGGTTGCAGGCTGGCGAGGCAAGACATGTGCATGCACATTTCGGCACCAATTCCACCGAGGTGGTGATGCTGGCCAATGTGCTGGGCGGGCCGGCCTACAGCTTTACCGTGCACGGGCCGGAGGAGTTCGACAAGCCGCAGTTTCTGCACATGGGCGAGAAGGTGCGGCGTGCCGCATTTGTTGCGGCGGTCAGCTCGTACGGGCGCAGCCAGTTGTTTCGCTGGGTGGCACACGACCACTGGGCCAAGGTGAAGGTGGTGCATTGCGGCCTCGAGCGCAGTTTCCATGAGGTGGCGCCGGTTGGCGTGCCCACGGCGCCGCGCCTGGTGTGCGTCGGCCGCCTGTGCGAGCAGAAAGGCCAGCTGCTGCTGCTCGAGGCCGCGCGAGTACTGGCCGCCCGGTCGATCGCTTTCGAACTGGTGCTGGCCGGCGACGGTGAAATGCGTGGCCAGGTCGAGGCGTTGATCGCCCGGCATGGCTTGCAGCAGCAGGTGCGCATCACCGGCTGGATCAGCAGCGCACAGGTGCGCGAGGAAATCCTGGCGGCGCGTGCGCTGGTGCTGCCCAGCTTTGCCGAAGGTTTGCCGGTGGTGATCATGGAGGCGATGGCCTTGCGCAGGCCAGTGCTGACCACCTATGTGGCAGGCATTCCCGAGCTGGTGCGGCCGGGCGAAAACGGCTGGTTGTTCCCTGCCGGCGCCGTGGACGAGCTGGCAGCGGCCATGGCCGATTGCCTGGCACAACCTGCCGAAGTGCTGCAGCGCATGGGCGAGGCGGCACGCCAGCGTGTGCTGCAACGGCATGACATCGATACCGAGGCGGCCAGGCTGGCCAGCTATTTCAAGGCATCCGCATGATGAGTGTATTGGCTTGGATACTGGGCATGCTGGCGGCCATCGTCCTGTTTCCGGTGCTGCTGCTGTTGGTGCAGGTGCTGATGGCCTGCTTGCCTGCACGCGCGCAGCCGATGGGCAACACCGCCCGTCCGCAGGTGGCAGTGCTGGTGCCAGCTCACGACGAGGCTTCGATAATTGGTGCCACGCTGGCGAGCATTGCCCCGCAGTTGCGGCCTGGCGACCGCTTGCTGGTGGTGGCGGACAACTGCACTGACGACACCGCGCAACTGGCGCGCGAGGCGGGTGCCGAAGTGGTGGAGCGCCACGATGCACGGTTGCGCGGCAAGGGCTACGCCTTGGACTTTGGCGTGCGCCACCTGGCCGATCAGCCGCCCGAGGTGGTGATCGTGGTGGATGCCGACTGCCAGGTGGGCGAGGGGGCAATCGAGCGCCTGGCGCGGCGTTACCGAGAAGTCGCTCGCCCGGTGCAGGCGCTGTACCTGATGTACGCACCGGCAGGGGCTGGGCTGACAGTGCAGGTTGCCGAGTTCGCCTGGCGGGTCAAGAACCTGGTGCGCCCGCGTGGTTGGGCGCGGCTGGGCCTGCCATGCCAGTTGATGGGCGCCGGCATGGCATTCGGCTGGCGTGACCTGACCTTGATCGACCTGGCCAACGGGCACCTGGTGGAAGATGTGAAGCTGGGCCTGGACCTGTGCCAGCAGGGCAAGCCGCCAGTGTTCTGCCCCGAGGCCGTAGTCAGCAGCCGGTTCCCTGCCAGCCAGCAAGGCCTGGGCAGCCAGCGCACCCGCTGGGAACATGGGCACCTGAGCCTGATGCTGGCCGATGCGCCCAAGCGTGCGCTGGCGGCAATCACCCAGCGTAACGGCAGCTTGCTGGCCATGACCCTGGACCTGCTGGTGCCGCCGCTGGCGTTGCTGGTGCTGGCCTTGCTCGGCCTAAACCTGGTGGCCTGGCTGGCGTACCTGCTGTTCGGCCTGGCGGCACCTGCGTGGATCGCCCTTTGCGCGCTGGCATTGCTCGGCCTTGCCGTCGCAGTGGCCTGGGCGCGTTTCTGTCGCGAACTGATCCCGTTCTCCGTGCTGCTGTACGCGCCGTTCTACGCCGCAAGGAAGCTCCCCTTGTATCTGCGCTTCCTGATCAAGCGACAGGTTGAATGGGTACGTTCGAAACGGGATGAAGACTGATGGCTCATTGGCAAGAACGCTGGAACACCCTTGTCGGCAAGCTCGAAGTGGTGCCGGATGCCACTGCCGCGCAGCGCCTGCTGGACAGGCTCTGCGCCCCGAAAGCCGCGACCGTGCTGGGCTTCGTCAATGCCCATGCAATGAACCTGGTGATTCGTGATGGCGCCTGCCACCAGGCATTGTCAGCGGCCGACGTACTGCTGCGCGATGGTTCCGGCCTGGCGATCCTGTATCGCCGGCTGGGGCTTGAGCCAGGGCTCAACATGAATGGCACCGACTTCATTCCAAGGCTTCTGGCTGCCTACCGTGGGCGGCGGGTTGCGTTCTGGGGCACCCGACAGCCGTACCTGGACCAGGCCGTGCAACGAAGCACAGCCACATTCGGGGTGGTGCCGGTGTCGGTCCACGATGGCTTTGCCAGCGTCGATACCTACCTGCAACTGGCCAGGGAGTTGCAACCTGAGCTGATCGTGCTGGGCATGGGAATGCCCAGGCAGGAGGTTGTGGCCGCAAGGCTGGCGGCAGCTGGGGGGCCGTGCCTGATCGTGTGTGGCGGCGCGATCCTGGATTTTCTCGGCGGCAAGGTCAGCCGGGCGCCCGAGTGGTTGCGGCGGTTGGGTGGGGAGTGGCTATACCGGCTGTTGCGCGAGCCGAAGCGTTTGTTCATTCGTTATGTTGTGGGCAACCCGTTGTTCCTGGTGCGTACCCTGCTGTTCCGCTGCGACGGGGGACGGCCAGGCACACCGTATGAGCGTCAGAATCCGCCCGAGCGGTGATTCCGGGTTCGCTGATGGCGGATGGCTGCTACAGTTTGATCAATGGCTTGCGGCTGCAGGATTTTGCTCCACGGGCTTTGCATGAGCCGTTGTCAAGGCTTGCTTGTTGGTGGAAGGCATTTGCTGCACGCAAATTGATGAGGTCTGAAATGGTCTTAGAGCCCAGAAGCAGTCGTTCCTTACTGCAGAGAAGAAGCAGCGTAAGTAACGCCATTCAGGCCGGCCTCGATGGAATTGCAGTCATCGGCATTGCCTGGTACCTGATCTACGACCAGTTTGGCTACATCACTTCCGATTACGTGATCATGCTGCTGTTGCTGGTTGGCGCCCTGGCAGTCATCTACGATCACTATGCGATCTACCGTACCAACGTCGGGCTTTCCATCAAGGCTTTCCGGCTGTTCAAGGCCTGGTCGGCAACCTTTTGCTTCCTGGTGGTCATGGCCTTCCTGGCCAAACAGAGCGAAACCTATTCGCGACTGCTGGTCGTGCAGTTGTTCATCATTGGCTACATCGCCCAGTTGTTCCTGCACTTTGCCGTGCGCGAATTGCAAAAGCGCTTCACCGCCCATGCACGCCTGGACAACGCCCTGATCATTGGTGCCGGTGATCTAGCCAACTTCCTGTATCAGAAAATCAGCAACAACCCCTGGTTCGGCGAACGCGTGCTGGGTTGCGTGCTGATCGACAATGCCGATGAGCCGGGGCGCGAAAGTGCCGAAGGAAAGCAGCGCATGCCGGTGCTCGGGCATGTTGCCGAGCTCGACGATATCGTGGCCCGCCATGGCATTCGCACAGTGTACCTGGTGACCCCGCTGGGCGGTTCCGAGGTCATCAACGATGTGTATTTCAAGTTGCTCGACAAGTGCATCGCGGTGAACTGGGTACCGGATATCTTCTCGTTGCGCCTGATCAATCACAGTGTGCGGGAAATTGCCGGCATACCTGTGCTGACCTTGTCGGAAACACCGCTGACGGGCATGAGCCTGTTCTTGAAGAACCTCGAGGACAGGGTGTTGGCGGCGCTGATCCTGCTGCTGGCATCGCCGGTGTTGCTGGCCGTTGCGCTGGCCATCAAGCTCGATAGCCGCGGCCCGGTTTTCTTCCGTCAGGAGCGCACCGGCTGGACGGGGGAAGCGTTCCGTATCTGGAAGTTCAGGAGCATGCATGTCCACCAGCCGGAAGATGGCGTGGTGAAGCAGGCGCAGAGGGATGACCCACGGCTGACCCGGGTCGGCGCCTTTATCCGCCGCACCAGCCTCGATGAACTGCCGCAGTTGTTCAATGTGCTGACCGGGGAGATGTCGCTGGTAGGGCCGCGGCCGCATGCGTTGCAGCATGACACGCTGTATTCGCAGGACATCGTCGACTACTTCGCTCGCCACAATATCAAGCCTGGCATGACCGGCCTGGCGCAGGTGCGTGGGTTCAGGGGCGAAACCAGGGATATCGAACAGATGATCCAGCGGGTGGACTCGGACATCGAGTACATCAACAACTGGTCGCTGTGGCTGGATTTCGTGATTCTGGTGCGCACGTTGAATGCGTTTACCGGCAAGCAGGCCTACTGACGCACAAATCTCGCAAGCGCTCTGCGCACCCTGTGGGAGCGGGTTTACCCGCGAAAAATCCAACGCGGTGCATGGCACCGGCTGCGCCGGTGTTCGCGGCTAAAGCCGCTCCTACAGGGTCCCTGCCAATTCAATGAGTCATTTGCAGCGTGCAAGCGTAATTGGCTGGCCTAGTCCTTGTTCAGCGGGTGCAACTCCCTGAACCCCCGCGCTTCCTCCACCAGCCAGTCATGCACCGCCCGCGCCCCCGGCTGGTTAAGCCCGCCCGGTGGGTAATGCACTACATAGCGCTTGTGATTGGCGATAGGCACCCCGAACGGCACGATCAGTGCGCCGCGCTCCAGTTCGTCGTTGAGCAGCGTGCGTCGGGCGATCGCCACGCCAATGCCGGCAATCGCCGCCTCGATGGTCAGGTGGTTGCGGTTGAAGGTATGCCCGCGCCGCACATCCAGGCCGGCGGCGCCGATGCCCTCCAGGTAGAACTCCCATTCGGCATATTCCGAACTGCCGCGCCAGGCCGTAATGTCGTGCAGCAGCGGGTAGTGCACAAGATCCGCCGGCCCGTGCAGCGGCGGGCGCCCGCGCAGCAAGGTGGGGGAGCACACGGGGAAGATCTGCTCGTCCAGCAGTGGTGTCGAGAGCATGCCGGGGTAGCTGCCATCGTTCAGGTCGATGGCCAGGTCGAAATCGCCCGGGGTCAACGCCTGGGCACTGTCTTCGGCCACCAGACGCAACTCGATGTCCGGGTATCGTTGTTGAAAGCGCGGAAGGCGAGGCGTGAGCCATTTGGCCAGGAACGACGGGATCGAGCGCAGGCGCAAGGTGCCGCGGATCTCACCTGCATCCAGGCGCAGCAGTTCGGCTTCGATGCTGCCGTAGGCTTCGGTCACCGTCTGTGCCAGGCGTTGCCCTTCGGCGCTCAGTTCCACACCACGTGCCCGACGCAGGAACAGTTGGTAGCCCAGGCGTTCCTCCAGCTGGCGCATCTGTTGGCTGACAGCGCCCGGGGTAATGTGCAGCTCTTCGGCACAGCGGGTGAAGGACAAGTGCCGGGCCGCACAGGCGAACACGTGTAGCCAGACGAACGTCTGGCCATTGAGTTGTCGTCGCATCGTTTAGTACCACTAAAGCCTTGCTTAGGAAGTTTCGTTGGTCATCCGTGAGCCAGCGCGGCAGTATCGCGCAAAATCGCAATATCGCTCAATTTCTCCAGATAACCGCGCTGCGGCTTCATACCCGGGCACGGTCAGGCATTAGCATGGCTATCAGTGTTTTCGACCTTTTCAAAATCGGCATCGGGCCGTCCAGTTCCCACACCGTCGGCCCGATGCGGGCGGCGGCTACCTTTGCCCAGGCCCTGCGCGAACAGGGGCTGCTGGCCCGGGCAAGCCGTGTCGAGGTGCGGTTGTACGGGTCGCTGTCGGCAACCGGGGTTGGCCATGCGACCGATCGCGCCTGCCTGCTCGGCCTGATGGGCCAGTGGCCGGACCGCATCGACCCGGCCACCATCGAGTCGCGCATTGGCCAGGTGATGCAGGAGCACTGCCTGATGCTCGATGGCAGCCACCCGCTGGCGTTCGAGTACAGCCGCGACATGCTGCTGCTCGACGAGAACCTGCCGTATCACCCCAATGCCATGAGCCTGGAAGCCATGGACGGGCAGGGCAGCCTGTTGCGCCAGACCTACTATTCGGTGGGCGGTGGTTTTATCGTCGAGCAAGCCGAGATCGACGCGCCAGCGCTCGAAGCGAACGCGGTGGTGCTGCCGTACGAGTTCGACAGCGCTGCGCAATTGCTAGCCTTGTGCAAGGGCCATGGCTTGAGTGTGGCGCAGCTGATGATGGCCAACGAATGCGCCTGGCGCCCTGAGGCCGAGGTACGCGAGGGCCTGCTGCGGATCTGGGGTGCCATGCGTGAATGCGTCGACAATGGCCTGCGCAATGAAGGCATCCTGCCGGGCGGGTTGCACGTCAAGCGCCGTGCGGCGCGGCTGCATCGCAGCCTGCAGGAGCTGGGCAAGCCCAACGTGATCGGTTCCACCCTCAGCGCCATGGAATGGGTCAACCTGTTCGCCCTTGCGGTGAATGAAGAGAATGCCGCCGGCGGGCGCATGGTCACAGCACCTACCAATGGTGCTGCCGGCATCATCCCGGCGGTGCTGCATTACTACATGAAGTTCAACCCGGGGGCGTGCGACGCGGACGTGGTGGACTTCCTGCTGGCGGCAGCGGCGGTCGGTATCCTGTGCAAGAAGAATGCGTCGATTTCCGGGGCCGAGGTTGGTTGCCAGGGCGAGGTAGGTTCGGCCTGTTCGATGGCCGCTGCCGGCCTTGCCCAGGTGCTGGGCGCTACGCCGCCGCAGCTGGAAAATGCCGCCGAGATTGCCCTGGAGCATAACCTTGGGCTGACCTGCGACCCTGTCGGCGGCCTGGTGCAGGTGCCGTGTATCGAGCGCAACGCGATTGCTGCGGTGAAAGCGATCAACGCCGTGCAGATGGCGTTGCGAGGGGATGGCGAGCACTTCATCTCGCTCGACCGGGTGATCCGCACCATGCGTGATACCGGGGCGGACATGCATGCAAACTACAAGGAGACCTCGCGTGGCGGCCTGGCTGTTGCCTTCGTAGAGTGCTGACGCGGTCAACTGTAGGAGCGGCCTTGTGTCGCGAAAGGGCTGCGAAGCAGCCCCAGCGATTTCAGCTTGAATACGTGGATCTGGGGCCGCTCCGCGCCCCATCGCGACACAAGGCCGCTCCTACATGGACCAGTGAGGCTTTAGCGGGCTTTCTGCTTCGCTTCCAGGAAACTCGCGCGCATGTCCTTGGCCCAGCCATCCAGCACCGGCTTGACGTCATTCAGGGTCAGTTGCGTGGTCTTGTTCTCCAGATCCTGCCCCGTGCCCTTGCGCACGACCTGGGCCAGCACTTTCTGACTGGCACCATCGAGGAACGCAGCTTCCACGCCGACATCCACCTCTTGGTCACGGCCGCCCATGGCGGTGTTCACACCGGCTGAAATCAGCGCGATAGGGATGACCTCATAAGGCTTGAGACCCTCGTTGCTGGTGGACACCGCAGTGATGGCCGGGCGCACCACGATCACGCCCGGGCCGGGGCCCTTGGCCAGCGGTACCACGCTGCCCATTTCACGGCGCAGCGCTTCGTTGAAGTAGCGGGTGATTTCCTGCAGCGTCTGCGCCGAGATGACCGCCGTCGGCTGCGGCCTGGGGTAGAACTGGCTGGGCTCGATGAACACCTGGCTGTACTGGTTGACGTTGACCTTGGGGTCGATCCAGCGCATCACCGGGTCACCCGACGGGCTCTTGGTTTCCTGCAGCCGGCTGTAATCCTTGAGGAAGCCGGAGTAGTCCTTTGGGTCCACGCGATTGCTGGAGCAAGCGGCCATGGTAAGCAGTGCGGCGCACAACAGGGTGATGCGGGGCAATGATTTCATGATGAAGATGCATCCATGATAGGTCGGCCAGAACAACGCTAGCAGGTGCGCGACAGTTGGCCAGTGGGCTGGTTCAATCTGTAGTGGGAATTGGCTGCGGTAATCCCTGCACGAGGCCGTAGTGATCGGCAAGGTCACGCTTCGGGATTACGAAGCGCCATGCCCCTGCACCGGTGCGAGATTTCAGCGCACTGGACATACGCCGTTTGCGCGAGGCACTCAACTTCAGTCAGCCGGTCTTTGCGATGCATTTGCACACGAGCGCATCGACAGTGCGCAAATGGGAGCAGGGCGAGACCCGCCCATCGGGACCGGCTTTGAAACTGCTGAATATCATTAAAAACAAAGGGTTACAGGTTCTTCTTTGAGTCCTTTGTCTGGTTTTTTGAAAGTCCTTTCAAAACAGTGAATTACGGCAATTTTTGAAAAATTTCCTTTAACTTCCGATTCGCAGGCAAGCCCGCTGCCACGTCAACCCAGCACCTCCCGCAGTCGATACCACAACATCCCCAGCGCCAGCAGCGGCGAGCGTAGTGCCTTGCCGCCGGGGAAGGTCAGGTGTGGCACGGCGCTGAACACGTCCAGCCCCTGGCTGTGGCCGAGCGCGATGCTTTCGGCCAGCAGTTTCGCCGTCCAGTGCGTCACGTTCAGCCCATGCCCGGAATAGCCCTGGGCGTAGTAAACATTGGGGTGCTGGCTGAGGCGCCCGACTTGGGGGAAGCGGTTGGCGGTGATGCCGATCATGCCTCCCCACTGGTATTCGATACGCACGTTGGCCAGTTGCGGAAACACCTTCAGCACCTTGGGCCGCATGTAGGCGGCGATGTCCTTGGGGTCGCGACCGGAATAGTGGCAGGCGCCGCCGAACAGCAGGCGCCGGTCTGCCGTGAGGCGGTAGTAGTCCAGGCCGACTTTCTGGTCGCACAGCGCCATGTTCTGCGGGATCAGGCTGCTGGCCAGTGACTCGGGCAATGGCTCGGTAGCCACCACGTAGCTTCCAGCCGGCAGCACCTTGCCGCTCAGGCGTGGTTCCAGTTCATCGAGGTGGGCGTTGCAGCCCAGCACCAGGCTGCTTGCCCGCACCTTGCCACGGGCTGTGTGCAGTGTCACGCGGGGGCCGTGCTCGATGCGCAGCACCGGGCTCTGCTCGAAGATGCGTACGCCCAGGCCGTGGGCGGCGCGGGCTTCGCCCTGAACCAGGTCAAGCGGGTGCAGGTGGCCCGAGCCCATGTCTACCAGGCCGCCGGCGTATTGGTCGCTGGCAACGATTTCATGCAGCCGGTCGGCATTGACCAGGCGGGTTTCAGGGCGATAGCCGAGTGCGTCGAGATCGTCCTGTTCGTCCTTGAAGGCGGCGAACTGCGCAGGGGTGTTGGCCAGTTCGCAGAAGCCCCAGCGCAGGTCGCAGGCAATGCCGTACCGGGCGATACGGCTGGCCACCAGCGCTACCGAATCGATGCCGGCCTGTTTCAGGTAGTGCACGCCGTCCTGGCCGACATGCCGGGCAAAGCCGCTGACGTCATGGCCGATGCCGCGAATCAGCTGGCCGCCATTGCGGCCGCTGGCACCCCAGCCGATGCGTCGGCCCTCCAGCAGCACCACCGAGAGGCCGCGCTCGGCCAGTTCCAGGGCGGTATTGACCCCGGTCAGCCCGCCGCCGACCACGCACACATCGGCGCTCAGCTCGCCGTCCAGGCTGGGGTAGGGCGCCGCATCGCGTGCCGTGGCGGCATAGTACGAAGCGGTGTGTTGGGTAGTGAAAGACATGGGCGTTCTCGACTCAGCGGTTGGACTTGATCTTGCTCCAGGAGCGGGTCATGACGCGCATGATCTTCGGGCTCGGCGTGCTGGAGATGTACAGCTTGTCCAGCACGTCCTGGGGTGGGTAGATCTCAGGGTTGTTTACCAGCGATGCGTCCATGTAGGCCTGGGCATCGGGGTTTGCATTGGCATATCCGACCGTGGCGCTGACCTTGGCGATCACCTTGGGGTCGAGCAGGTAGTTGATGAACGCCAGGGCTTGTTCGGGGTTGTTGGCGTCCTTGGGGATGGCCAGCAGGTCGAACCACAGGTTGCTGCCTTCCTTGGGAATGCTGTAGGCGATCTTTACCCCGTTCTTCGCTTCCACGGCGCGGTTGGCGGCCTGGAACACGTCGCCGGAGTAGCCGAAGGCCACGCAGACATTGCCATTGGCCAGGTCGGAAACGTACTTGGAGGAGTGGAAGTAGGTTATATAGGGGCGCAGTTCGAGCAGGCGGGCTTCCGCCTTGGCGTAGTCGGCCGGTTTCTCGCTGCGCGGGTCCATGCCCAGGTAGTTGAGCACGGCCGGGAACAGTTCATCGGGCGAGTCCATGAACGCCACACCGCATTGCTTGAGCTTTTTCAGGTTCTCGGGCTCGAACAGCACCGCCCATGAATCGATATGGTCGACGCCCAGGGCCGCCTTGACCTTGTCGATGTTGTAGCCGATGCCGTTGGTACCCCACAGGTAGGGTACGGCGTACTGGTTGCCTGGGTCGTTCTGTTCAAGTTGCTTGAGCAGCTTGGGGTCCAGGTGCTGCCAGTTCGGCAGCTTGCTGCGGTCCAGCGGCAGGAAGGCACCCGCTTGTGCCTGGCGTGCGAGGAAGTGGTTGGATGGCACCACTACGTCATAGCCGGTGCGCCCGGCCAGCAGCTTGCCTTCCAGTGTTTCGTTGGAGTCGAACACGTCATAGACCACCTTGATCCCGCTGCTGGCCTGGAAGTCGGCCACGGTGGTGTCACCGATGTAGTCGGTCCAGTTGTACACGCTGACCGAGGGAGTGGCCTGGGTAGTGGTGGCGAACAGCAGGGTGAATGCGGCAGGGATCAGGGCTTGCAGATGACGCATGGGGACACCTCGTTGGTATTGTTCTTGGAGTTCGGTGTATAGGGACTGCTTCGCAGCCCATCGCTGGCAAGCCAGCTCCCACAGGTTCTCCATGAACCTGAAGCCTGCGCTGTACCTGTGGGAGCTGGCTTGCCGGCGATGGGGTGCAAAGCACCCCTGGGTGGATCAGACACTCAGCATCAGGAACTCACGCTCCCACGAGCTGATCACCCGCTTGTAGTTCTCGTGCTCGGCACGCTTGACCGCCACATAACCCTGGACGAATTGCTTGCCCAGGTACTGCTGCACGGTCTCGCAGTCTTCCATGTGCTGCAGCGCGTCCTCGATGGTGATCGGCAGGCGCAGGTTGCGCCGCTCGTAGGCACGGCCCTGCACAGGTGCGCTGGGCTCGATGCGCTCGACCATGCCCAGGTAGCCGCACAGAAGGCTGGCGGCGATGGCCAGGTACGGGTTGGCGTCGGCGCCCGGCAGGCGGTTTTCCACGCGCATTGCCTCGGGGCTTGAGGTGGGTACGCGCAGCCCGGCGGTACGGTTTTCCTCACCCCACTCGACGTTCACTGGTGCCGAGGTGTCCGGCAGGAAGCGGCGGAACGAGTTGACGTTGGGCGCGAACATCGGCAGCAGCTTGGGGATGTACTTCTGCAAACCGCCGATGTGGTACAGGAACAGCTGGCTCATGCTGCCGTCTTCATTGGCGAAGATCGGCTTGCCGGTGGCGATGTCGACCACGCTCTGGTGCAGGTGCATGGCACTGCCGGGCTCGTCGGTGATCGGCTTGGCCATGAAGGTGGCGGCCACGTTGTGCTTGAGCGCGGCTTCACGCATGGTGCGCTTGAACACGGTGATCTGGTCGGCCAGGTCCAGGGCGTCGCCGTGGCGGAAGTTGATCTCCATCTGCGCCGGGCCGTCTTCATGGATCAGCGTGTCCAGGTCCAGGCCCTGGATCTCGCACCAGTCGTAGACGTCTTCGAACAGCGGATCGAACTCGTTGGCGGCATCGATCGAGAACGACTGGCGGCCGCTTTCGGCACGGCCGGAACGCCCCAGCGGCACTTGCAGCGGCAAGTCCGGGTCTTCGCAGCGCTGGGTCAGGTAGAACTCCATCTCCGGTGCCACGATCGGCTGCCAGCCTTTGTCGGCATAAAGCTTGAGCACTTTCTTCAGCACGTTGCGCGGCGACAGTTCGATGGGGTTGCCTTGCTTGTCGAAGGTGTCGTGGATAACGATCGCGGTCGGCTCGATCGCCCACGGGATCTGGTACACGGCGCTCGGGTCTGGGCGGCAAACCATGTCGATGTCGGCGGCATCGAGCAGGTTGTAGTAGATGTCATCGTCGACATAGTCGCCGGTGACCGTCTGCAGCAGCACGCTCTCGGGCAGGCGCATGCCACGCTCGTGGAGAAACTTGGCGGTGGGTGCGATCTTGCCGCGGGCGATGCCGGTCAGGTCGCTGATCACGCATTCGACTTCGGTGATACGGTGTTCTTTCAGCCAGGCGGACAGCTGATCGAAGGGGGCGTTCATACAGACCTCTTGGTTGGGTTTTGGTGTGGGAGCAAGCGTGCCAGCGTAAACCGTTCCAGGGTTTCGAAGGCGTCCCGCTTCCCAGGTGACGCGCTGGAGACTATCTTGGTCGCAGCCCGCAAGGCTGATCTATCCACTTTCTCCGGCAATGAATGCACCAAAAGAGTGCAACTAGGACCGAGCGTGACAACCGCCAATGCCCTGCAAGTCCAGGCTTACCACACCACCGACGTAACCGAACAAGTACGTGCCACCCCTGGCTGGCAGCAGCAGTACCGGCAGATGTCGCCCGGGCATTTCAGCGGTGAGCTGCGTTGCCTGGGGCTGGACGGGGTGGAGGTGTACGAGGAGCGGCTGAACACCCGGGTGGAGCAGTTTTTCCGCGCGCCGAGCGGTTCGCTGGCGTTCTGCTTCGACCGCAGCGAGAACAGCCTGTACCTGCTGAACGAGCAGAGCCGGAACATCTGGATCACGCCAGAGAACTACCAGGAAGTGGCGGTCGTGTTCGACCAGGCCTTCCTGGCGCGCCATGGGCTTGACCCGCAGCGCCTGGAAGGGTTGTTCATGGTGCCGCTGGGCAGCGGGCAGAATGCGCTGTTCGGCAGTTGGCTGAGTGCGACACTGACCCGCTTGGGCCAGGCGGATTGCCCTCTGCAGGGGCAGGCCCTGGCGGAGCAATTGCTGGAGGACTGCCTGTTCATCCTCGACAACGCCTGCCAACGCCTGCAGGGCGTGGCGTTGGGCCGGCGTGACGAGGAACGGGCGATCATGCGGCGGGTGAGCGAGTGGGCGGCCGACTGCCCGGAGGAGACGCTGAACCTGGTGGAGCTGGCGGGTGTTGCCGGGGTTTCCTTGCGTCAGTTGCAGCAAGCCTTCAAGGCGTTTACCGGGATGCCGCCGGCGCACTGGTTGCGCCTGCGCCGGCTGAACGGTGCGCGGCGCGATCTGCTGCATGGCGGTGAAGTGACCGTGGCCGAGGTGGCGATGCGTTGGTCGTTCTGGCATTTGGGAAGGTTTTCAGAGAGTTACCGGCAGTTGTTCAAGGAGTTTCCCAGCGAGACTTTGAAGCGGGGCAGGGGCTGAATCTGGTGGTGTAGCTGCTGGCCTCTTCGCGGGCTCGCCCGCTCCCACAGGGACCTCACAATACCTGGCCCTGAGGTGATCCTGTGAGAGCGGGCAAGCCCGCGAGGAGGCCGGCCCAGGCATACACAACCCAGCATTCCACAGCAAAAATTGCTATCGTGCCGCCCTGATTCCCCCCGAGGTGCCGATGTTCTACCTGCCTTTGCCCAGCGACCAGGCCGACAGCCTCGCCAGCGAGCCCACCACCGACTTCTTCACCACCGCCAGCGTGCTCGACGCCGCCGCCGTGCTGTTCGTGCAGAACCTGCCGCGCCAGCCCGCCACCGCCTCGGCGGATGCGCAGGAACGCCGCTTTGCCGAAATCGTGCGCATTGCCAACGAGGTCGAAAGCGCCGCACCGGGGCGCTTCCAGGGCCAGGTGGCGCAGCACTTCGATCGCGAAGCCTTCGCCATGGGCCTGGGCATGCTGGGCGAAAACGGGATCGCACTGCTGTCGACCGAGGTGGAGTACCAGGCCGAGGAGTTGCTGGACGCCGAGGGCCAGTGGAATTTCCAGTTCGCCGACAGCTACCGCCAGCGGGCAACACCGCTGCACCCGGTGTATCTGCCTTCGCTGGCCAGCGACCTGATGCTCAGCGACCAACAGAACCGCCTGCTGCGCGAATTCCTCAGTGGTATCGATGAGTCGGTGGCGGTGCAGGGCTTTGCCGGCACCGGCAAGACCTTCCTGATTCACCAGTTCGCCCGCCTGCTCGAGCCCCAGCGCACGCTGTTGCTGGCCTTGACCGAAGGCCAGCTGCGCGCCCTGCAGGCGCGGGTCAAGGACGCCGCCGCCTACACCGCGCTGACCTTCGGCCAGCTGGCCGACGAGCTGCTCAACCGCGACCTCACCAGCAATGGCTGGCGCCTGCGCGACCCGTATCGCACCAAGCTTTCGTGGCGCCCGCAGGATGCGCAGGTGGTACGTTGGCTGGCCATCCCCGACATCGGCCCGCTCGCCGCGCGCGATGTGGTTGCCTTGTGCATCCGCGCGGTACGCACGTTCTGCCACAGCGCCGACACCCTGCTGCAGTTGCACCACCTGCCGTGGGCCGGGCCGGGTACCACGCCGCTGGACCAGGAAGTGTTGCTGGAAAAGGCACGCCTGTACTGGCAGGAGCTGATTCGCCCGTCGGCACGGGAAATCCAGTTGCCGGTGCGCGATTACCATCGGGTCAAACTGCTGTCGCTGACCGGTCATGTGATCGACAGCCGCTACACCCATGTCATCGTCGACGAGGCCCACGAGCTGTCGGCACCGATGCTTGCCGTGCTCGACCGCAGCCCGCAGTCGATCATTGCCCTGGGTGACGAGCTGCAGAACCTCAACGGCCTCAGCGCGCACCATGGCGGCTTTATCCGCCAGCGTTACATCGACCATTCACTGCGGGCCGGGCCGGCGATGGACAACGTGCTGAACCCGCTGATCAATGCCCACCCGGCGGCGATCCAGGCGGCCTTCAGTGGCAGCGCCGAGCACTACACCCGGGTCAGCTTTTTCGATGCGGTAACGGTGCCGGAACAGCCTACGGCGCTGATCGTCGACGATGAATGGGGCCTGTTTGGCTGGTTCCAGCGCCTGACCCACCAAGGCGTGCCGTTCGTGCTGCTGAAAAGCGCGCGCAAGGACTTCGAGCTGTTCGTCGAAGACTGCATCGAGTTGTACCGCCATGGCACCCGGCCGCGTCACCCGATGCTGTTCCGCTATGCCAGCTGGCAGGCGCTGGAGCAGGACAAGGGTGACGACAAGGCATTCGTCGCCGTGGCCAACATGCTGCGCAAGGGCTACACGCCAGAGCACTTTGCCAGGGCCAAGAGCCGTTACCGTTGGGACAAGGCGCCCAAGCTGTTCCTGGGGCGGGTGCGCGATGTGAAGAACATGGAGTTCGCCCGGGTGATGGTGTCGCCGGAGCTGATGGTAGCGCCGCAGGTAGCGGGGAACCGCAATGAACGGGCGCGGATGCTGGCGGGGTTGTATACCGCCTGTTCGCGGGCGCGGCATGAACTGATCGTGCCGGGGGGGATGCTGGATTGGGTCAAGGACCAGGTTCGGGATTGAGATTGTTGGGGCTGCTTTGCAGCCCATCGCGACACAAGGCCGCTCCTACAAGGGACCGCGATACAGGCCGACCCCACAGGATCGCACCGTGATCGTCTGTAGGAGCGGCCTTGTGTCGCGATGGGCCGCAAAGCGGCCCCTGTTACGCTGGATCAGTTACGGTCCAGCCACACAGTCTGGGCATTGGTGAACTCACGCACACCAAAGTGCGACAGTTCACGCCCGAAGCCGCTCTTCTTCACCCCGCCAAACGCCACGCGGGGGTCGGAAGCGCAATAGCCGTTGATGAACACGCCGCCGGTATCCAGCGCCGCGGTCATGCGTTCGGCCAGCGCGTAGTCGGCGGTGTAGATGGTCGAGGCCAGGCCGAATTCGCTGTCGTTGGCCAGCTCCACCGCATGCTCCGCATCACGTGCGCTGATGATCGCAGCCACCGGCCCGAACAGTTCCTGCTTGAACGCAGTCATCTGCGGGGTGACGTTGGCGAACACGGTCGGCGCGTAGAAGTTGGCCACGCCATCGACCTTGTGGCCGCCCAGCAGCAGGGTGGCGCCTTCGGCGATGGTCGCCTGGACCTGGCCATCCAGCTCGTCGCGCAGGTCGTAACGGGCCATCGGGCCGATGTAGGTACTTTCTTCCAGCGGGTTGCCGACCTTCAGCTCGCGAGTAGCCTCGACGAACTTGCGGGTGAATTCGTCAACGATGCTTTCCTCGACGATCAGGCGCTTGGCCGCAGCGCAGACCTGGCCGGTGTTCTGATAACGGCCGATCACGGCAGCTTTCACGGCGGCATCCAGGTCGGCGTCGGCCAGCACGATGAACGGGTCGGAACCGCCCAGCTCCAGCACGCACTTCTTCAGCGCAGCGCCGGCTTGCGCACCAATCGCCATGCCGGCACGCACGCTGCCGGTCAGGGTCACGGCGGCGATGCGCGGGTCGTTGATGGCGCGGGTGACGCCGTCCGGGGTCACGTTCAGCACTTCGAACACGCCTTCCGGCAGGCCGGCATCCTTGAACAGCTCGCCCAGCAGGTAGGCGCTGCCCATCACGTTCGGCGCGTGCTTGAGTACGTAGGTGTTGCCGGCCAGGATCGCCGGCACGGCGCCGCGCAGTACCTGCCAGACCGGGAAGTTCCATGGCATCACGGCCAGGATCGGGCCCAGCGGGCGGTATTCGATGCGGGCTTTCTCGACCTGGGTCGGCTCGGGGGCGAGCATGGCCGGGCCGTGTTCGGCGTACCAGCGGCACAGGCCGACGCACTTGCTGACCTCACCACGGGCCTGGGCGACAGGCTTGCCGATTTCGCGGCTGATCATTTGCGCGAAGGCTTCGGCCTTGGTTTCGAGGGTACTGGCCAAGGCGAGCAGGTACTCGCTGCGCTGACCCAGCGACACCTGGCGCCACTGGCGGTAGCCAACCTTGGCGCGTTGCAGCGCCGCTTCCAATGCGGCGTCGGTGTCGAACGGGTAGGCGCCGATCTGCTCGCCGCTGTACGGGTCGAGGGAGATGGCGTGGGTCAGGCTGCTGATCGCACTCATGGCGGGACACTCTCGTTGTAATTGATCCGTGACGCCAGACTAGTGGGCTATGGCTTTAATGAAAACTGAATAATAATGAGCGAAACATTCACGTTTGGAGAATGGCTGTGGACCTGGTGCAACTCGAGATCTTCAAGGCCGTGGCAGAGCAGGGCAGCATCAGTGCCGCTGCTCAGCATATCCACCGGGTGCCGTCGAACCTGACCACGCGTATCAAGCAACTGGAGGAGGACCTGGGCGTGGAGCTTTTCATACGTGAAAAGAGCCGCCTGCGCCTTTCCCCCGCAGGCTGGAACTTCCTCGAGTACACCCGGCGCATCCTTGACCTGGTGCACGAGGCGCGGCTGACAGTGGCCGGTGAAGACCCGCAGGGCACTTTCGCCCTGGGGTCGCTGGAAAGCACGGCCGCGGTGCGCATCCCGGCCTTGCTGGCGGCCTATAACCAGCGTTACCCCAAGGTCGACCTGGACCTGTCCACCGGGCCTTCCGGGACCATGCTCGAAGGCGTGCTGTCGGGGCGCCTGGTAGCGGCGTTCGTAGACGGCCCGGTGCTGCACCCGACGCTGGAGGGCATGCCGGTGTTCGAGGAAGAAATGATGGTCATCGCGCCGCTCAACCACGCCCCGGTAACCCGCGCCCAGGACGTCAACGGCGAAAGCATCTACGCCTTCCGCGCCAACTGCTCATACCGGCATCACTTCGAGAACTGGTTCGTGCAGGACCAGGCGGTACCGGGCAAGATCCACGAAATGGAGTCGTACCACGGCATGCTGGCCTGCGTCAGCGCCGGCGCCGGCCTGGCCATGATGCCGCGCAGCATGCTCGACAACATGCCCGGTTGCAGCACCGTCAGTGCCTGGCCGATGTCGGAGGATTTCCGTTACCTGAAGACCTGGCTGGTGTGGCGCCGGGGCACGGTATCGCGCAGTTTGAGCATGTTCGTGAAACTGCTCGAGGAAGGGCGCGCAACCTGATGTTCCAGCGCAATATCCACCCCATTGATGCGAATTTCATCAAGACGACCATGCATCAGCACGAACGCCGTTACGCCTGAAGGATCAGATAATAGGTAAGCCATCCTCGAAAGGAGGGTCGTACCATGCGTAACCATCACTATGCCCTCGGCGCGGCGCTGCTGATCGCCCTGGCGCTGCCATGGACCCTGGCGGCTGCCGCCGACCTCAATGCCCCTATCGACATGCAGGCCGTGCAACTGCAACAGCAGGAGCAGAACGGCGTCCGCTACCTGCAAGGCGGCATCGGCCAGGATGAAGCCAACGCCCTGCGCAAGACCCCGGGCTATGACCTGCACGTAGAACTCTCCACCGGCCCGGAAGGCAAGTTCCAGAGCGGTGCTACCGTCGACATCCAGAATGCACAGGGCCAGCCCGTGCTCAGTCTTACGGATGCCGGGCCGCTGCTGTATGTGCAGTTGCCTCCCGGCAAATACAAAGTGACTGGCAACGCCCAGGGTGAGACGGTGCAGCAATTGGTGACCGTGAATGGCAAGACCCCCACCACCGTGAACCTGAACTGGCGGTGATGGAAAAACGGGCAGGAGTACGGATGTGCTCCTGCCTGAAAGGAGCACATCGCCATGAGCCTGGATCTTCAGCTGGAGATGTTGGACGAGCGGGGCTATGTGTTGCTCCCCGGTGTGCTCGAGCCCTTGCGTATCGCCTTGCTGCGCTGCGCCATCGATGACCTGCAGCCCATCCACTGGGATTACCAGGGGCTGCTGGAACACTACAAGTGCGTATTCAACCGCAACCCGTTGTGGTTACCCTTTCTCGACCTGCCGCCGCTGATTGCCCTGGCCGAAGCGGCACTGGGCGCCGACTGCCATGTGATCGGCCAGACCGCCTGGCGCAGCCACCCGGGCTACCCCGGCATGGCCCTGCACCTGGACCATCTGCCCATGCAGTTGCCCGACTGGCTCAGCGAGCGCGGCGACTTCACCCAGCCCCCGCAAATCCTGACTGCGCAGCTGTACCTCAGCGATATCGACCATCACATCGGGCCAACCTGGATTGTGCCCGGCAGCCACCGCGCTGCACGGCCACCGCAGGCTGGCGAGCAACACTGGCAGGGCCGTGAGGCCCAGCCGGTGCTGTGCAATGCCGGGGACGCGCTGGTGTTTCGCAGCGATGTCTGGCATAGCGGCGGGGCCAACTGCACCCAATCAAGCCAGCGCGACATGCTGCAAGTGCACTATGGACGGCGCATGGTCGCGCAGAAGTTTTCGCCATACCTGAACTGGCGTTTCAACCCGCAGGTGCTGGAGGAAGCCACACCCAGGCAAAGGCGCCTGCTGGGCGAACACGAAGAGGCGGAATACGACTGACTGCTGCTGTTCGGCATGGCAGATGCTGGCGCAGGGTATTAGCCAATGGTGGCAATTCACTTTCAACTTTCTGTTTATCTGGTCGATAATCAGAAAACTATTACTTCGTGTGACCGGTCGGGATGCATCCGGTCACCACATAAGATCGAGGGGCCCAAGCCCCCACTTGTCGTATAGACCATCAGGAGAAGTCATTGATGAAAACCCGTCTAGCAGCTTCGCTGGCTGCTGCAGTGCTGGCCTTTGCCGGGGCGAATCTGGCCCAGGCAGCGCAGGTGAGCGGTGCCGTTGGCGCTACTGGCCAAGGTGACATGACCTACCGTATCGGCCTGTCGTTCGACTGGGACAAGAAATGGCTGGAAAGCAGCACCGGTCATCTGACTGGATACTGGGATGCGGCCTACACCTATTGGGAAGGCGGTGAGGCCAGTGGTGCACATTCACTGTCGTTCAGCCCGGTGTTCACCTACGAGTTCAGCGGTTTTACCTACACCCCGTACATCGAGGCCGGCATTGGTTTGGCGGCGTTTTCCAAGACCGACGTGGGCGACCAGCGCCTGGGCTCGTCGGTCAACTTCGAAGACCGCATCGGCTTTGGTCTGAAACTGCCGGGGCAGCAGAAGGTGGGGATCCGCGCTATGCATTACTCCAACGCGGGGCTCAAGCAGCCTAACGACGGCATCGAGTCGTACTCGCTGTTCTACAGCAAAGGGTTCTGAGACCGGGGGCCGCTTTGCGGCCCATCGCCGGCAAGCCAGCTCCCACAGGGACCGCGCAGTTCTTTGGATCTGCGCTGGCCCCTAAAGGGACTGCGTATGGCTGGGACGATGCGGTCGAGGTGGGAGCTGGCTTGCCGGCGATGGGCTGCAAAGCAGCCCCATTAACTGTCAGAAGGTATACGAAACCCCAGCTTGCACTGTCCTTGGCGCACCCGGGTAGACGTAGTTGTTGAACGCGCCCTCGTCATAGCCCTTGTTGAACACGTTCTTCACATCCAGGTTCAGCCGCACGTGTTCGTTGACCTTGTAGAAGCTCAGCAGGTCCACCACGCTGTAGCGCTCCATGGTGTAGGTCGTGGCTGCCGTCTGACCGGCGCGATCATCCACGTACTTCACCCCGACCCCCAGCCCCAGCCCCTTGGCCAGGCCATCCTGGAACTCGTAGGTGTTCAGCAGGCTGAAGCTGTTGCGCGGGATGTTGGCCAGGCGTGTGCCCTTGGGCAGGGTCGTATCCTGGGTGACTTCGGCGTCCACGTAGGCATAGCCACCGATCACGCGCCACTCTGGCGTCAGGTTGCCGGCGATGTTGATGTCCAGGCCACGGCTGCGCACTTCGCCGGCCGCAATACTGTAGGTACCGGTTGAGTCGTTCGGGTCGCGCGCCAGGACGTTCTCCTTGACGATGTGATAGATCGCCGCGTCGATGCTCAGCTGGCGGTCGAGTGCCTCCCATTTCACACCCAGTTCGTAGGACTTGCCTTTCTCCGGGTCGAAGCCTCCGCCTCCGCTTGGCGTGCCGGTGTTGGGCTTGAACGAGCGCGCGGTGTTGGCATAGACCGCAACCGTATCGGTCAGGTCGTAGATCAGGCCGAAGCGTGGGGTGACGCCGTTTTCGCCCTTGCTGAAGTCGCGGTTGGTCGGCAGCTTGTCGTCGTAATCGTGCTCGAAGCGCTCGAAGCGCACACCCGCCAGCGCCTTCAGTCGCTCGGTCAGGGCCACTTGGTCCTGGATGAATGCCGCCCAGGTCTTCAGGTTTTCCTTGTCATGGGTGGTGGTGCGGGTCAGGGCAGGGCGTGGCTGGCCCAGTACCGGGTCGAAGATGTCAATCGGGTACTTATCGGCACCGCTGGCCGAGCGCTGGATGATCGAGTTGTAGTCGTAGTCTTCGTACTCGATGCCCGTCAGCAGTGTATGAGCGTAGCCGCCGGTGTCGAAGTGGCCGGTGAGGTTGAGCTGGTAGTCGCGGTCGGTCCACTCCAGTTTGCGGTAGTTGAAGTTGCGCCCCAGCGTGCGACCGTCAGCCTGCAATGCGTTGGCCTCCACGGCGTTGCCCTTGAGCGAGCCGTCGAGCCACTGCATGCCACCGCCCAGCGTCCAGTTGTCGTTGAGCAGGTGCTCGAAACGCAACTGGGCCATGTTGTTGTCGTTGTGCAGCAGGTTGTCGCTGCCCTTTTCCCAGATGTTGGTGTCGCGCGAAGCTGTGCCGAGCTGGCCGGGCAGGCGGGTCAGGCCACGGTCCAGCGGGTGGTTGTTGCGCATGAAGTCGCCCTCGAAGACGATCTTCGTGCTGTCGTTGACCTGCCAGCTGAGCACCGGCGCCACGTCATAGCGCTCGCTTTCCACATCGTCACGGAAGCTTTCGCCGCCTTCACCCAGCAGGTTCAGGCGGTAGGCCAGCGAGCCGTCCTGATTCAGCGGCCCGGTAGCGTCCAGGGTAGCGCGGTGCATGCCCTGGTCATCGAACTGGCTGCCCAGGGTGACTTTCGACTCTGGCAGCGGCTGCTTGCTGACCACGTTGAAGGTGCCGCCTGGGTCGCCACGGCCGTACAGGCTGCTGGCCGGGCCACGGATCACTTCCAGGCGTTCGACGGTGTTGGCGTCGGGGGCGTTGGGGTAGCCGCGGTTGATCGGGAAACCGTTGCGGTAGAACTCACCGGTGGTGAAGCCACGCACGGTGAAAGTGGTCAGGCCCTGGCCGCCGAAGTTGTTGGCGCGGCCGACGCCGCCGGCGTAGTCCAGGCCGTCCTGCAGACGCGTGGCGCCGGTGTCTTCCAGTACATCCTTGGGCACCACGCTGACCGATTGCGGGGTTTCGTGCAGGGCAGTGTCGGTGCGGGTGGCGCTGGCCGAGCGGGTAGCCTTGTAACCCTCGACCGGGCCATCGGCACGTTCGCTGTCGGCGCTGCTGGTGATGTTCAGGGCCTGGAGTTCGATCTGGGTGGGTTCGCTGAGCGGTTCAGGCTCGGCAAAGGCCAGCGGAGAGACAGCATGAAGCACACAAAGCGAAACGAACGTGCGACGCATCGACGGTACGATCCTGGAGTAGGGCGCTGAGGGTAGGGTGGGCAAGCGCCGAGAAACTACTACGAATCATTATCAAATGCATTCTTTTTGTGTGGCACTGGTGTACCAGATATCAAGTGGAATTTGTGCTGGATTCTTCGCGGGCACGGCCGCTCCCACAGGTTCGTCACAGGTTCCGGGTTTGTGCATGAACTGTGGGAGCGGGCGTGCCCGCGAAGGGGCCAGTTCAGGCGCAGCAGCTCTCAGCGAACCGCCTTGATCGCCAACACATTGCACAGTGGATGCTCCAGCACATGCGCCGTGGTCCCGCCCAGGAACGTCTGCATGGCATCATGCCGGTGGCTGCCCATCACGATCACATCCGCCCGGCTGTGCCCGACGAACTGAGCAATTGCCTTGATCGCGGCCCCTTCCAGGAAGTGCCTGCGCTCCAGCGGGATCTGGTGGTGGTCGCCCAGCCGGTTGAACGCCGCCCGCTGCGCGGTGCGCACGCTGACATCGAAGCCGGGCATGGTCACCGTGCCAGCGCCGAAGTCGGCAATGTGTGTCTTGGCCGCGTCGCACACATGCAGCAGGTGCAACTCGGCATTGCACTGCAGGGCCAGGGCATGGGCGCAGCGGATCACCTGCTCATCCAGATGCTCGCCTGCGCCATGGCTGTTCAGGTCCACCGCGGCGGCAATCTGCCGGGGCAGGGGCAGGCGGATATCGCTGACCAGGTGCACGGCGACCGGGCTGTCCTTCAGCAACTGCCAGTCCAGTGGCGTTACCAGCAGGCGCTTGAGCACCGGTTCGTGCTGCACATCCTTGATCAGCAGGTCGCAGCCCAGGCGCTCGACCCGTTCCAGCACACTGCTCAGCGGGTCGCGGGTCAGCAGCAGTTCGGTAGATACATCCAGGCCGGCGTTGGCCAGTTGCTCGGCTTCGTCCGCCAGCCATTGGCGGTTGTCACTGAGCAGCCGTTCCCGCTCGCGGCTATCGCTCATCAAACCGAAGGTGTCGACATCGTCGACGAACACGTTGATATCCAGCAACGCACCGCTGGATTCCGCCAGCGCCGCAGCGCGTTGCAGCGCCGGCGTGTGGCGCATCTGCGGGCCGAGCATGACGAACAGACGCTTGAACTGGCTCATCTCACACCTCCACGTGTGGCAGCCCCCCGGTGATCTGGTCTTGTTCAGTCTAGACTGCGCAGGGCGCATGAGCAGCCTGGCGGAGGCTGGCGCGGCACTGCGTGTCGGGTATGATGCGGGCCCCATCATTTTCACGAGGCCCGCCCCATGTCCCTGAGTGCTGAACAGATCGGCGAATTCCGCGCCTTTGCCGAGCAGCTGGCCGATGCCGCTGCCGTGGCGATCAAGCCATACTTTCGCGCCAGCCTGGACGTCGAGGACAAGGGTGGGCGCCTGTACGACCCGGTGACCGTGGCCGACAAGGCAGCCGAGGACGCCATGCGCGGGCTGATCCAGGCCCGCTACCCCGACCACGGCATCCTCGGTGAAGAAGCCGGCGTGGCAGTCGGCAGCAGCCCGCTGACCTGGGTGCTCGACCCGATCGACGGCACCCGCGCCTTCATCACCGGCCTGCCGCTGTGGGGCACGCTGATTGCCCTGAACGACGGCACCCGCCCGGTGGTTGGGGTGATGAACCAGCCGTTCACCGGCGAACGCTTTGTCGGAACGCCGGAAGGCGCCTGGCGCAGCGGTGCGCCGTTGAAGACCCGCGCCTGTGCCGACCTGGCCTCAGCCACGTTGATGTGCACCACGCCGGACATGTTCGATACCGCCGCGCGCAAGGCCGCGTTCGAGGCCGTTGCCGGCAAGGCGCGCCTGATGCGCTACGGTGGCGATTGCTATGCCTACTGCATGCTGGCTTCCGGGTTTGTCGACGTGATCGTCGAGGCGAGCCTGCAGCCATATGATGTGCAGGCGTTGATGCCGATCATCGAAGGGGCGGGCGGGGTGATCACGGCGTGGGATGGCAGCAGCGCGCAGAATGGTGGGTGCGTGGTGGCTTGTGGCGACCCGGCGCTGCATGCGCAGGTGGTGGAGATGTTGCGTCACGCCATGTAATTCATGTATTGCCTGCGCCGGCCTCTTCGCGGGCTTGCCCGCTCCCACAGGTTCACCACAGGTGCTGCGGGCTGTGCAGTCCCTGTGGGAGCGGGCAAGCCCGCGAGAGGCCGGCACAGGTATCCAAAACCCTCGATCACCGCACTTTTTCCAATTTCCGGGCTCTATGCATGGCCAGGCCACACTGATCCACGGTGCGGCCGCCGAATATCGACCCGGTGCCGATGGTTGCAAGCAAGCCAAAATTCTTCCCCCGCCTGCTAATGGCAGGCGCCCTCACATGCCTGTGCGCCTGCACCCAGCAGCAGGGCCGCGACGTGCTCGACCAGTTCGGCAACGGCAAGCCCAGCGAGCTGTTCCAGACCAGCGTCGATCGCCTGGCCACGCTGTCCATGCGCGATAACCTGCAGAGCTTGTACCTGCTGATGAACAAGCTGTACCTGCGCAACCCCAACCAGTGGAAGCTGTCCGGCTACGTGGATGCTGCAACTGCCGAGCGGCAGATCCGTATCGCCATCGAGCAACGCCAGCCCTTGCCACAACTAGGCAACCGTCGCGACCTGGCAGCCTTGAGCTACGCCCTGAGCCCCGAGTTTCGCGGTGATCGGGTCGGTGCCTTCATCTACGCCATCGGCAGCATGCTGATCACCGCGCACGGCGGCCGTACCGAGTTCTACATGACCGATACCATCGACCCGCTGTTCGTCAACAACGCGGCGCGCAATATCGAGAAGGCCACCTGGATGTTGAGCCAGCGGCAGGATGCCAATGGCGTGCTGCTGTTGTTCTCCAACGAGATCTCGGAAGAGGGCAGCAACCTGAGTTTTGCCGTGGAGTTCGGCAAGATCGTGGCACGGCTGGACTTGCTGGCGGAGTTGCTGGATGAGCGTTATCGACGAATTGGGTTGAATTATGCGCAAAGCCTGCTGTTGATGAACTTCCTGCCGGTGCAGTGAAGTGGGCGGTTCTGGGTTGCCTGTACGGGCATCTTCGCGGGCATGCCCGCTCCCACAGGTTTTGCATAGGTCTTGAGGCCGCGGTGATCCCTGTGGGAGCGGGCGTGCCCGCGAAGAGGCCAGCACAGGAAAATACCGTTCGATAAACGAACACAGACCCTGGCTGTCCTGTCCGCCATTCGCCCATCCATTCCAAAGGTCGCATTGCCCAACCCCCCGCCTTTTTGCTTAAGTGTGCCCATCCACCGGTTGTCGCCTGCCCCCGCGACTCGCAGCCGGCTCGATAGAATGACCGTGACGACCGCAACCACAGCCCGCCGGGCCGTAGGATGCGGCAACCAGAACAATAACGATCCGGGTAACCTTGCCTATGGAAAGCCGCCTGCTGAGCGAGCGCAGTAGCGTGTTTCATCACGCCGACCCTTATGCTGTGTCCGATTATGTGAACCAGCACGTAGGCCAGCATTGCATCGGTCTGTCCCGCACCACTCATCCGCAAGCCAGTCTCAGTCACCGCAAGTTCGCTGAGCTGGACCTTTGCCGCATCAGCTACGGCGGCAGCGTGCGCGTTACCTCGCGGCACTGGAAACCATCTACCACCTGCAGGTGCTGCTCAACGGCAACTGCCTGTGGCGCGGGCACAAGCGCGAGCACCACCTGGTGCCGGGTGAACTATTGTTGATCAACCCCGACGACCCGGTTGACCTGACCTACTCGGAAGACTGCGAGAAGTTCATCCTCAAGGTGCCGACCCGGCTACTGGACTCGATCTGCGACGAACAGCGCTGGCACCGACCCGATGGTGGGGTGCGGTTCTTGCGCAATCATTACCGGCTGGACGAACTGGAGGGGTTCGTCAACCTGCTGGCCATGGTCTGCCAGGAAGCAGAGGTGAGCGATTCGCTGCCCAGGGTGCAGGGCCACTACAGCCAGATCGTCGCCAGCAAGCTGCTGACCCTGATGAGCACCAATATCCGTCGCGAAAGCCTGGGTTCGCCGGGCGCAAGCCTTGAACGGATCATCGACTACATCGACCGCAACCTGAAGCTTGAGTTGACAGCTGAAGCGCTGGCGGAGCAGGCGTGCATGAGCCTGCGATCCTTGTACGCACTGTTCGACCGGCATCTGCAGACCACGCCCAAGCAGTATGTGCGTCAGCGCAAGCTTGAGCAGGTACATGCCTGCCTGGGTGATGCCAGTTGCGCGGTACGCAGCGTTACCGAGCTGGCCATGGATTATGGCTTCATGCACCTGGGGCGGTTTTCCGAGGTGTATCGGCAGCAGTTTGGCGAGTTGCCCTCGGAAACCTTGCGTAATCGGCGCTGAGCCGCACCGGCCTCTTCGCGGGTAAACCCGCTCCCACAGGGCACTGCAGAAAAACCAGCCTGCACAAAACGGATAGCACTGCGCACAAACCGGATATTCCCTCCCGATCCCAATCCCTAACCTGACCAGGTCTAAACAATAACAAGGGAGACCCTGGCCATGTCCCTGGGATTCGACTACCTCAATGCCTTGCTCGAGGACGACCGTGAAAAGGGCATCTACCGCTGCAAGCGCGAGATGTTCACCGACCCACGCCTGTTCGACCTGGAGATGAAACACATCTTCGAGGGCAACTGGATCTACCTGGCCCATGAAAGCCAGATACCCGAGAAAAACGACTTCCTCACTCTGACCATGGGGCGCCAGCCGATCTTCATCGCGCGCAACAAGGACGGTGAGCTCAATGCCTTCCTCAACGCCTGCAGCCACCGCGGCGCCATGCTCTGCCGGCACAAGCGCGGCAACCGCTCCAGCTACACCTGCCCGTTCCACGGCTGGACCTTCAACAACAGCGGCAAGCTGCTCAAGGTCAAAGACCCAAGCAACGCCGGCTACCCCGACAGCTTCAACTGCGACGGCTCCCACGACCTGACCAAGGTGGCACGCTTCGAGTCGTACCGTGGCTTCCTGTTCGGCAGCCTGAAGGCCGACGTCAAGCCGTTGGTCGAGCACTTGGGCGAGTCGGCCAAGATCATCGACATGATCGTCGACCAGTCGCCGGAAGGCCTGGAAGTGCTGCGTGGCGCCAGTTCGTACATCTACGAAGGCAACTGGAAGCTAACCGCCGAGAACGGCGCCGACGGCTACCACGTCAGTTCCGTGCACTGGAACTACGCCGCCACCCAGAACCAGCGCAAGCAGCGCGAGGCGGGTGAAGAGATCAAGACCATGAGCGCCGGTGCCTGGGCCAAGCAGGGCGGTGGCTTCTACTCCTTCGACCACGGCCACCTGCTGCTGTGGACCCGCTGGGCCAACCCCGAGGACCGCCCGGCCTACGAGCGCCGCGACCAACTGGCCGCCGACTTCGGCCAGGCCCGTGCCGACTGGATGATCGAGAACTCGCGCAACCTGTGCCTGTACCCGAACGTGTACCTGATGGACCAGTTCAGCTCGCAGATCCGCATCGCCCGGCCGATTTCGGTGAACAAGACCGAAATCACCATCTACTGCATCGCGCCGAAAGGCGAGAGCGCCGATGCCCGCGCCAAGCGCATTCGCCAGTACGAAGACTTCTTCAACGTCAGCGGCATGGCCACCCCCGACGACCTGGAAGAGTTCCGCTCGTGCCAGACCGGCTACGGCGGCGGTACCGGCTGGAACGACATGTCCCGCGGCGCTGAACACTGGGTGGAAGGCGCCGACGAGGCGGCCCGGGAAATCGAACTCAAGCCGCTGCTGTCGGGCGTACGCACCGAGGACGAAGGCCTGTTCGTGCTGCAGCACAAGTACTGGCAGGAAACCATGATCCAGGCCTTGAAGGATGAACAGCAACTGATCCCCGTGGAGGCCGTGCAATGAGCCTGTATGCAACCGTGCGCGACTTCCTTTTCCGCGAAGCGCGTTACCTGGATGACGCCCAGTGGGATCAGTGGCTGGAAATGTACGCCAGTGATTGCACCTTCTGGATGCCGAGCTGGGACGATGACGACACCCTCACCGAAGACCCACAAAGCGAAATCTCGCTGATCTGGTACGGCAACCGTGGCGGCCTGGAAGACCGGGTGTTCCGCATCAAGACCGAGCGCTCCAGTGCGACCGTGCCCGACACCCGCACCTCGCACAACATCAGCAACATCGAGATCGTCGAGCAGGGCGAGGGCAGCTGCCAGGTGCGCTTCAACTGGCACACCCTGAGCTTCCGCTACAAGACCACCGACAGTTACTTCGGCACCAGCTTCTACACCCTCGACCTGCGCGGCGAGCAGCCGCTGATCAAGGCCAAGAAGGTGGTGCTGAAGAACGACTACGTTCGCCAGGTCATCGACATCTACCACATCTGATCCAGGGTTTTGCGAGCACTGCCCGGTGCGTCCTGCGACGTGCCGTGGCCCGGCTCGCCCGCGAGGTGCAACATGAGCTACCAGATCGCACTGAATTTCGAAGACGGGGTTACCCGCTTCATCGAGGCCACCGGCCATGAAACCGTGGCCGACGCCGCCTACCGCCAGGGCATCAACATCCCGCTGGACTGCCGCGACGGCGCCTGCGGTACCTGCAAGTGCAAGGCCGAGTCCGGCCGCTACGACCTGGGCGACAACTTCATCGAAGATGCCCTGAGCGAAGATGAAATCGCCGAAGGTTACGTACTGACCTGCCAGATGCGCGCCGAGAGCGACTGCGTCATCCGCATCCCGGCCTCGTCGCAGCTGTGCAAGACCGAACAGGCCAGTTTCGAGGCCGCCATCAGCGATGTCCGCCAGCTGTCGGCCAGCACCATTGCCCTGTCGATCAAGGGCGAGGCCCTCAGCCGCCTGGCCTTCCTGCCGGGGCAATATGTCAATCTCAAGGTGCCGGGCAGCGAGCAGAGCCGAGCCTATTCGTTCAGCTCGCTGCAGAAGGACGGCGAGGTCAGCTTCCTGATCCGCAACGTGCCGGGCGGGTTGATGAGCAGTTTCCTGACCAACCTGGCCAAGGCCGGCGACAGCATGACCCTGGCCGGGCCGCTGGGCAGCTTCTACCTGCGGCCGATCCAGCGCCCGCTGTTGTTGCTGGCCGGTGGTACCGGCCTGGCGCCGTTCACGGCGATGCTGGAGAAGATCGCCGAGCAGGGCAGCGAGCACCCACTGCACCTGATCTACGGCGTGACCAACGACTTCGACCTGGTCGAACTCGACCGCCTACAGGCGCTGGCGGCGCGCATCCCCAACTTCACCTTCAGTGCCTGCGTGGCCAACCCCGACAGCCAGTACCCGCAGAAGGGCTACGTGACCCAGCACATCGAACCGCGCCACCTCAACGATGGCGATGTGGATGTGTACCTGTGCGGCCCGCCACCGATGGTCGAGGCGGTCAGCCAGTACGTGCGCGAGCAGGGCATTACACCGGCGAACTTCTACTACGAGAAGTTCGCGGCGGCGGCCTGATTCCTTTTATTCCAAGTAATACGCCGACCCTGTGGGAGCGGGCGTGCCCGCGAAGAGGCCAGCAGGTTCAACAACTTTGTCTGGTCGGACGCATTCGCGGGCATGCCCGCTCCCACAGGAACCGTGGCGAACCGGAGAGATGGATATGAACAACCGATTCCAAGGCAAGGTCGCCCTGGTCACCGGTGCCGCCCAGGGCATCGGCCGTGGCGTGTGCTGGCGGCTCAAGGCCGAAGGCGCGCAAGTGATAGCGGTAGACCGCTCCGAACTGGTTCACGAACTGGCCAGCGAGGGCATGCTCACCCTCACCGCCGACCTGGATCAATATGGTGACTGCGCCAGGGTCATGGCCAACGCGGTTGAAGCGTTCGGCCGCCTCGACATCCTGGTCAACAACGTTGGCGGCACCATCTGGGCCAAGCCCTTCGAACACTACGAAGTGGACCAGATCGAAGCCGAAGTACGCCGTTCGCTGTTCCCCACCCTGTGGTGCTGCCATGCCGCACTGCCATACATGCTCGAACGTGGCAGCGGCGCCATCGTCAACGTCTCGTCCATCGCCACCCGTGGCGTCAACCGCGTGCCCTACGGCGCAGCCAAGGGTGGCGTCAACGCGCTGACTGCGTGCCTGGCCTTTGAAACCGCCGGCCGTGGCATCCGGGTCAACGCCACTGCTCCCGGCGGCACCGAAGCGCCACCCCGGCGCGTACCGCGCAACAGTGCCGAGCAGACCGAACAGGAAAAGCACTGGTACCAGCAGATCGTCGACCAGACCCTCGACAGCAGCCTGATGCACCGCTACGGCAGCATCGACGAGCAGGTGGGCGCAATCCTGTTCCTGGCTTCCGACGAAGCCTCGTACATCACCGGCGTGACCTTGCCGGTAGGGGGCGGCGACCTCGGCTGAGCGACACCCCTAGGCAAAAAGCTTTCTTTCACAACAAAAACAAGAGCGACAGATGCCATGCGAACCCTTGACGTACACCCGATCATCGATAACGCGCGCTTTACCCCGTTCCACTGGATGGTCATGGCCTGGTGCGGCCTGCTGCTGATCTTCGACGGCTATGACCTGTTCATCTACGGCGTGGTACTGCCGGTCATCATGAAAGAGTGGGGCCTGACCCCGTTGCAGGCCGGTGCACTGGGCAGCTATGCGCTGTTCGGCATGATGTTCGGCGCCCTGGCGTTCGGCAGCCTGGCCGATCGCATCGGGCGCAAGAAGGGCATCGCCATCTGTTTTGCCTTGTTCTCCGGGGCGACCATCCTCAACGGGTTTGCCAGCAGCCCGAGCGAGTTCGGCATCTACCGCTTCATTGCCGGCCTGGGCTGTGGCGGCCTGATGCCCAACGCCGTGGCACTGATGAACGAGTACGCGCCCAAGCGACTGCGCAGCACGCTGGTAGCGATCATGTTCAGTGGCTACTCGCTGGGCGGCATGCTCTCGGCGGGTGTCGGCATCTTCATGCTGCCGCGTTTTGGCTGGGAATCGATGTTCTTCGCCGCAGCGGTGCCACTGCTGTTGTTGCCGGTAATCCTGTACTACCTCCCTGAATCGATCGGTTTCCTGGTACGCCAGGGCCGTACCGACGAGGCCCGCAAGCTGCTCAAGCGGCTGGACCCGGATTGCGACGTGAAGGCGGACGATGTGCTGCAGGCGGCCGACCGCAAAGGCAGCGGGGCTTCGGTGCTGGAACTGTTTCGCAACGGCCTGGCCATTCGCACCCTCGCTCTGTGGCTGGCGTTCTTCTGCTGCCTGCTGATGGTCTACGCACTCAGCTCCTGGCTGCCGAAGCTGATGGCCAACGCCGGCTACAGCCTGGGCTCGAGCCTGTCGTTCCTGCTGGCGCTGAACTTCGGTGGCATGGCCGGGGCGATTCTCGGTGGCTGGCTGGGCGACCGTTACAGCCTGGTCAAAGTCAAAGTGGCTTTCTTCATCGCCGCCGCGCTGTCGATCAGCCTGCTGGGCGTCAACAGCCCGATGCCGGTGCTGTACCTGCTGATCTTCATTGCCGGCGCCACCACCATCGGCACGCAGATCCTGCTGTATGCCGGCGCCGCTCAACTGTACGGGCTATCGGTGCGCTCCACCGGGCTGGGCTGGGCCTCGGGCATCGGCCGCAACGGTGCCATCGTCGGCCCGCTGCTGGGTGGTGCGCTGATGGGCATCAACCTGCCCCTGCAGCTCAATTTCATTGCTTTCGCCATCCCTGGCGCAATTGCCGCGCTGGCCATGGCCGTGCACCTGGCCAGCGGCCGTCGGCACGCCCAGGCGGTTGCGGCACAGGCGTAACTCCAGAAAAACAACATGAGGTAAACACCATGACCGTGAAAATTTCCCACACTGCCGAGGTACAGCAGTTCTTCGAAGAGGCCGCAGGCTTTGGCAACGATGCCGGCAGCCCGCGCCTGAAGCGCATCGTGCAACGCGTGCTGCAAGACACCGCGCGGCTGATCGAAGACCTGGAAATCAGCGAAGACGAGTTCTGGCATGCCGTCGACTACCTCAACCGCCTGGGTGGCCGCGGCGAGGCCGGGTTGCTGGTGGCTGGGTTGGGCATCGAGCACTTCCTCGACCTGCTGCAGGATGCCAAGGACCAGCAAGCAGGCCTTGTCGGCGGCACTCCACGCACCATCGAAGGCCCGCTGTACGTGGCCGGCGCGCCGATCGCCGAAGGTGAAGTACGCATGGATGACGGTAGCGAGGAGGGCGTGGCCACGCCGATGTACCTCGAGGGCCAGGTGCTCGACCCACAAGGGCGGCCGTTGCCTGGGGCCACGGTCGACCTGTGGCATGCCAATACCCGTGGCACCTATTCGTTCTTCGACCAGAGCCAGTCCGAGTACAACCTGCGCCGACGCATCATCACCGATGGCGAAGGCCGCTACCGCGCGCGCTCCATCGTGCCGTCCGGGTATGGCTGCGATCCACAGGGGCCGACCCAGGAGTGCCTGGACCTGCTCGGCCGTCACGGCCAGCGTCCGGCGCATGTGCACTTCTTCATCTCGGCACCGGGGTACCGACACCTGACCACGCAGATCAACCTGGCCGGAGACAAATACCTGTGGGATGACTTTGCCTATGCCACGCGGGATGGGCTGGTGGGCGAGGTGGTGTTCGTCGAGGGCGAGGCGGGGCGACATGCCGAGTTGAAATTCGACTTCCAGTTGCAGCAGGCCCGGGGCGGTGCCGATGAGCAGCGCAGTGGGCGGCCGCGGGCCTTGCAGGAGGCCTGATCCACCGGGTTGGCTTCTTCGCGGGCTTGCCCGCTCCCACAGGGGACTGCACAGGTTTCAGGATTGTGGGAGCGGGCAAGCCTGCGAAGAAGGCAACACCAAAACAAGAGCCAGCCACAAAGGCCGGCCGCTGCCTTGCGAGAAGCTAATGAAAACCCTGATCAAGGACTGCTCACTATCGGCCCTGGTCGCCGGCTGCATCGCCACGATGATCTCCTACGCAGGCCCCTTGGTGATCATCTTCCACGCCGCAGAAGCCGCCGGCCTGTCCCATCGGCAACTGTCCTCCTGGGTCTGGGCAGTGTCCATGGGCAGTGCCGTACTCGGCGCGCTGCTCAGCCTGCGCTACCGGGTGCCGGTGGTGATCGCCTGGTCGATCCCTGGCTCGGCGCTGCTGGTCACCGCCTTGCCGCAACTGGGCCTGGAACAGGCCGTTGGCGCCTACCTGGTAGCCAACCTGGTCCTGCTGCTGATCGGCATCAGCGGGGCCTTCGACCGCATCATCGCGCGCCTGCCGGGCTCCATCGCCGCCGGCATGCAGGCCGGCATCCTGTTCAGCTTCGGCATCGAGGTGTTCCGCGCCTTGCCGGTGCAACCGCTGCTGGTACTGGCGATGTTCGTCACCTACGTGCTGATGCGCCGGGTGCAGCCGCGCTACGCCGTGGCGGCGGTGCTGTGCGTGGGCACGCTGGTGACCGTGGCCAGCGGGGCGTTTCGCAGCGAGGCATTGGTGCTGGAGCTGGCGTCGCCGCAGTGGGTCACCCCGCAGTTCAGCCTGGCAGCGGTATTCAGCCTGGCACTGCCGCTGGTGCTGGTGGCCCTTACCGGGCAGTTCATGCCGGGCATGGCAGTACTACGCAACGCCGGCTACACCACGCCGGCCAGCCCGATCATCAGCGCTAGCGCCCTGGCCGGCGCCGCGCTGGCGCCGTTCGGTTGCCACGGGCTGAACCTGGCGGCGGTCACCGCCAGCCTTTGCACCGGGCATGAGGCCCATGAAAACCCACGGCGGCGCTATGTCGCGGCGGTGGCTGGCAGTGCGCTGTACCTGCTGCTGGGGATCGCCGGGGCCACGCTGATGTCGCTGTTTGCAGCATTCCCCGCCGCCCTGATCGCCGCCCTGGCCGGGCTGGCCCTGTATGGCGCCATCAGCGAAGCCCTGGCCCGCAGCCTGGCGGAACCAACCGAGCGCGATGCCGGGCTGTTCACCTTCCTGGTCACCGCTTCGGGGGTGGCCTTCCTGGGCCTGTCGGCAGCGTTCTGGGGCCTGCTGTTCGGCCTGCTGAGCCATGGGTTGCTGAGGCTGCGCCAGCCACGTGCCCGGGAGGTGCTGCGCCGTACCCCATGAACCGCCGTGCTTCCAACGCTTTACCCATAAAAACAAGATCAAGAGAGCTTCGGAATGAACCACACCCCTTGCGTCGCCCTGGGCCTGACTTTGCTCAGCCAACCGTTGCTGGCCGCCGAAGGCGGCTTCTTCGAAGATTCGAAGGCCACCCTGAGTGCCCGTAACTACTACTTCAGCCGCGACTTCTCCGACATCGTCGGGGCAAACCGGCAATCCAAGGCCGAGGAGCGGGCCCAGGGCTTCATCCTCGACTTCAAGTCGGGCTACACCCCGGGCACGGTCGGCTTTGGCATTGATGCCCTGGCCCTGCTGGGCATCAAGCTCGACAGCAGCCCAGACCGCACCAATACCGGGTTGCTGCCGGTGCACGGCAACGGCCGCGCCGCCGACGAATACAGCCGCCTGGCGCCCACCTTCAAGGCCCGGCTGTCCAAAACCGAATTGCGCGCCGGCGAACTGCAACCCAACCTGCCGGTGCTGACCTTCAGCGACATCCGCCTGTTGCCACCGACCTACCAGGGCGCCAGCCTGAGCTCGGCGGAAATCGACGGCCTGACCGTGCAGGCCGGGCACCTGGAAAGCACCCACCTGCGCAACGAAGGCGGCGACGGCAAGATGAACGCCATGCTCGGCCATGTGCCGATCCGCCAGGTAGAAAGCGACGCCTTCAACTACCTGGGCGGGGACTATGCGTTCAATGCCAACCAGAGCAGCGTCAGCCTGTGGTATGGGCAGCTTGAGGACATTTACGAACAGGGCTTTGTCGGCCTCAAGCACAGCAAGCCCCTGGGCAACTGGGTGCTCAGTGCCAACCTGGGGTATTTCACCGCGCGCGAGGACGGCGATGCGTTGCTCGGCAACATCGACAACCAGGCGTTCTTTTCGATGTTCACTGCCCGGCATGGCGGGCACAGCTTACATGCCGGCTACCAGGGCATTTATGGCGACAGCCCTTTCCCACGGGTGTTCGCCAACATCTCGCCGCTGGGTAACGAAGTACCGACCTATGAGTTCGCCTACACCGACGAACGCTCGTACCAGGTGCGCTACGACTACAACTTCGCGGCCATGGGCGTGCCGGGGCTGACCGCGACCGTGCGCTACATAACCGGTAACAATGTCGATACCGGGCTGGGTTACGAAGGGCGCGACCGCGAGCGCGACCTGGACATCGGTTATGCGGTGCAGGGCGGTGTGCTGAAGGGGCTGGGGATCCGGGTGCGCAATGCCATGGCCCGGTCCAACTACCGCAGCGACATCGACGAGAACCGTCTGACGTTGGTGTACACCTGGCAGTTGTTCTGAATCATCCATAGAGGCATGTGCAAACCCGGTGGGAGCAGCTGTCTTATGTTGCCTGCACTGACCTCATCGAGAACGAGAAACCTCCCACAGGGAGATAACACGCCGCAAGCTCAACGCGGTCGGGGTGGGAGCTGGCTTGCCGGCGATGAGGCCAGTGCAGGCAGCCCGTTGCAGATGCACCTTCAAGAGGAATTGCGCATTGGGCCCGGATGAAGTTAGCTTCCGGAAACCTCCCTTTCAGGAATGCCACCCTTGGACTCCATCACCCAGGCCGTACTCGGCGCGGCCTTGCAAGGTACCGTGCTTGGCCGCATCCAGGGCCGCCGCTCACTGTTGTATGGTGCGGCGCTGGGCACGCTTCCCGACCTGGACGTGATCATCCGCTACGCCGACCCGGTGTCGCAGATGACCTACCACCGCGGCTTTTCTCATTCCTTGTTCGTGCTCACCGGGCTGGCCTTGCTGCTGGCCTGGCTGGTCAACAAATGCTGGCCAGGCAAAGGCTATACCTTGCCCAGGCTGTTCCTGGCGTTCTGGCTGGTGCTGGTCACCCACCCGTTGCTCGACGCCTTCACGGTCTACGGCACGCAGTTGTTCTGGCCCTTGCAGGCCACCCCGGAAAGCTGGGCGGCGGTGTTCATCATCGACCCGGTCTACACCGTGCCGCTGCTGGCCGCGGTGATCTACGCAAGCATCAAGGGGCTGACAAGCAAGGCGGTGCAGCTAATGACCTTGGCCTTGCTCTTCAGCGCAGCCTACCTGGGGTTCGGCCTGGCCGGACGCATGGCGGCCGAGCAGCGGTTCCAGGCTGCCCTCGACCGCCAAGGCATCGCCGTCAGCCAAGTGCGTGCCGTGCCGATAGCGTTCAACAGCCTGGTCTGGCGGGTGCTTGCCAAGACCCCGGATGGCGATTACTACGAGGGCATCAGCAGCGGGTTCGACCAGCACTCGCCAGAAATGCAACGTTTGCCGCGTAATCTTCAACTGGCGCAAGCGCTGGCCGGGCACCCGTTGCACCAGCGCTTGCGCTGGTTCACCGATGACTGGCTGCGCTACGACCAGGTCGGCGATGCGCTGGTGGTCAGCGACCTGCGCATGGGCATCCCGGGTAACTACACGTTCCGCTTCAACATGGCCCACCGAGACAGCCAGGGGCACTGGATTGCCGATGTGCCGTCGCTGTGGGAGGGTGCCGGGCCAGGGGCGGCGTTCAATGGCGACGACCTGGTGCTGATCTGGCGACGGATCGTCGAGCAGCAGCCACCTTTGCCGCTGGCCGCCTGGACCGATCGCTACCTGGGGCCTGCCACAGTCGAGCGCGGGCGCTGAGGCGTGCGTTCAGTCGGGCTGGACCTGGTCAAGTGGACGGCGATGCTGACCATGGTCGCCGACCACCTGCGTTTTCTGTGGCCTGATGCCGATGGCTTGTTCGTGGTTGGCCGGTTGGCGTTTCCACTGTTTTGCCTGGCGATTGCGGTGAATGTGGCGCGCACCAGGTGCGGTGCGCTCTATACCCGCGGCAACCTGCGTTATCTGGGGCTGATGCTGGTGTTCGCAGTGCTGTCGGAACCTGCGTACCGTTGGCTGGACAGTGGTTCGTCAACGTTCAGCGTGATGCCGACCCTGGTGTTGGGGTTGCTGGTTGCCTGGGGTGTGCATCATCCGTTGATTTCGGCGCGCGTGCTTGGCTTTTCCGGTCTGCTTGCAGGGTGGCTGTTCAGTGAACAGCTGATGTACGGGCTGCCGGGGGTGATGCTGCCGGGCACCTGGTTGATGGCCCGGCGCAAGGAAGGGGCGGCCTGGTTGTTGCCCAGCCTGTTGGCCATGGCTGGGAACCTGACCAACAGCTGGTTGCAGGAGCATCTGTTGGCGCCGTTTACCGTGCTGACGCTGATGGCCGCGGCCTTGGCGATTCCGCTCGGGTGGTCGTTGCTGCGTCAGGAGGGTTGGCGGGTGCCTGCGGTGGGGCGTTGGGGTTACCTGTTCTATCCGGTGCATTTACTGGTGATCAAGGTCTTCGCTTGATCGCTCTCGACAGTCCTGCTTGCATTTCACAAATCCATACCTATCTAAACCAGCCGCACCAGACTCAGGAACCTCCCATGGAACCCAACCGCTTCGGCGACATCGCCGCCTTCGTCAGCGCCGCGAGGGCCGGCAGTTTTACCGCCGCCGCCGCCACCTTGGGCCTGACGCGCTCGGCGGTGGGCAAGAGCATCGCTCGCCTGGAGGCGCGCATGGCCGTGCGCTTGCTCAACCGCACCACGCGCAAGCTGAGCCTGACCGACGAGGGCCTGGTGGCCTACGAGCGCTGGCGGCAGATTCTGGATGACCTGGACGAGGTGGAAAGCACCATGGCCCAGCGCCGTGGCAAGCCCACCGGCACCCTGCGCCTGACAGCACCCCTGTCGTTCGGCCAGCGCCATGTGCTGCCGATTCTCGACCGGTACCTGAAGCAGTGGCCCGAGCTGCGCGCGGACATCCGCTTCACCGACCGTTTCGTCGACCTGGTCGAGGAGGGTATCGACGTTGCGGTGCGTATCGGTGTACCGAAGGAAGACTCGCAACTCTTGACCCGTACGGTGGCCTGGCAGCAGTTCGTCACCTGCGCCTCGCCCGCATACCTGGACGCACGCGGCGTACCACAGGTGCCCGGCGACCTCTACGGCCATGACAAGATCGCCTTCCTGGCCGGCGAAAAGGTCATGCCGTGGCGCTTTCATACCGAAGCGGGGCTGCACCTGTGCGAAGACCCCGGGCGGTTGAACATCGACAGCTCCGAGGCAATGCTCGCCGGCGCCCGGGCGGGTTTCGGGCTGATTCACCTGCCCACCTACATCACCGGCGACGACCTGCGCGCCGGCACCCTGGTGGAGGTGCTGCAAGCCTATCGGCCACCGGCGGACCCGATTCGCATCGTGTACCCAAGCAAGCGCCACCTGTCGCCGCGCGTACGCGGCTTCATCGACCTGCTGGTAGCCAGTTGGGAACCGGGCGTGCCCTGGGAAGACTGATTGGGGAATGGCAGGCCCCTATGCCGGGCCTGAAGCCGGGTTTATCACTGGCTGCGCAGCAGGGAAACTGGCAGTCACTGATAATCCCTGTGGAGACCCCATGACTGCACTGTCCGTACTGGACCTGGTCATGATCGGCGAAGGCAAGACCTTCGCCGACGCGATCGAAGAGTCCCGCCAACTGGCGCGCCATGTCGAGCAACAGCACTACAGCCGCTACTGGATCGCCGAGCACCACGACATGCCGGGCATCGGCTCGGCCGCCACGTCACTGGTCATCAACGAAATCGCCAACGCCACCCGGCATATCCGCGTCGGCGCCGGTGGCATCATGCTGCCCAACCACGCGCCGCTGGTGGTGGCCGAGCAGTTCGGTACGCTCGACACCCTGCACCCTGGCCGCATCGATCTGGGCCTCGGCCGTGCGCCGGGCAGCTCCGGGCCTACCGTGCGCGCCTTGCGTGGTGCTGCGCCAGAGCGCGACTTCAGCCAGGACATCGCCGAACTGCGCGACTACCTGGCTGAAAATGGCAAACGGCGGGTGCGCGGCGTGCCTGGCAAGCATGACATACCGGTGTGGATTCTCGGCTCCAGCCTGTTCGGTGCCGACCTGGCAGCGAAACTGGGCCTGCCCTATGCCTTCGCCTCGCACTTTGCCCCGCGCTACCTGCTGCAGGCCATTGCCCATTACCGGGCCAACTTCCAGCCTTCGGCACAACTGGCCAAGCCGTATGTGATGGTGGGCATGAACCTGTTCGCCGCCGACAGCGATGCCGAGGCGGATTACCTGGCCAGCTCCCATCGCAAGTGGATGCTGGACTTGCATGTCGGGCGCTTCGGCCTGTTGCCCAAGCCGCAGGAGGGGTATGTCGAAGGCCTGCCGGACCATGAGCGCGCGGTACTTGAGCAGGTGATGGCCTGCACTGTGGCCGGCGGGCCGGAGCGGGTAAGGGAAGGGTTGCGCACCCTGATCGAGCAGACCGGTGCGGATGAACTGATGATCGACTGCCGCATCCACGACCCGCTGGCGCGGCAGCGTTCGCATGCCTATGCCGCGCAGGCCCTGGCTGAACTGAGCTAAGCCCTACAGGCCTCTTCGCGGGCACGCCCGCTCCCACAAGGCCCCCACAGGATGCAAGACCTGCGCAATACCTGTGGGAGCGGGCGTGCCCGCGAAGAGGCCTGCACAGGAAAAAAAGGGAGCCCATGAGCTCCCTCTTTCAGCATCACGCCCGCTTGAGGAACGGATAATCCGTATACCCCTCAGCCCCATTGGCATAATCGAACTGCGCCCGGTGCGCATTCAACGGCGTCTGCACCCGCAGCCGCTCTACAAGGTCCGGGTTGGCAATGAAGCAGCGCCCGAACGCTACGGCATCGATCAAGCCACGCCCGATCAGGTCTTCACCTTTCTCGGCGGTGTAGGCACCGGCAGCAATGATCACCCCCGGGTAGACCGCACGAATCGCCTGGCGGAATTCGTCACGCAGCGGCTTGCTACCGGCCCAGTCCGGTTCGGACAGGTGCAGGTAGGCAAGGTTGCGCTTGGCCAGTTCGCGGATCAGGTACAGGCCTGCGGCTTCCTGGTCTTCGCCATTGTCCACGCCATTGTCCACGCCATTGAAACCACCCAGCGGGAACACACGGATACCCACGCGTTCGGCGCTCCAGTTGGCAATCGCCGCGTCCACTGCTTCAAGCACGATACGCGCACGGTTCTCGACGCTGCCGCCGCAGCGGTCTTCGCGTTGGTTGGCGCTGGGGGTGAGGAACTGATGCAGCAGGTAGCCGTGGGCGGCGTGCAGTGCTGCTCCAGAGGTGGAAAACCAATGGTGCGCACGATACCGGGGTGACTGGGGAAAGGGGGGACCGGGAGCCCGGCATTGGTCTCCCCAATGGTGATAGAGACTGGCAGCCAATCTTCAGTCAGTTCTTCCTTGTAAGAAGTACTGCAGCTGTTATACCTCCGACAATACCGATAACTGCAAGAATGGATATCGCCGGATACCTTCTGGCGATGCTGTAGGGAAGATAGATCGCGATCTGGAGATTTTGCATGATAGTGCCTGGTCGATTCCACGCCTGACTGAGGTTAAAACTCTCCCCCTCATTGAGGTTTGCAGGACTTTCCCCACCTGAACCTATTCGTCTCAATTCAGTTTCTTGCGGACGCGCTCTTGCAGCTTGGTGGCCTCTGTGGTCTGACTGAGGGCTGGACTGGCTGGAGATGTTCAACGACGAACTTGGTGGCGGATTACTGCCACCTCGCGCAGAGTTTCGGTTTGGAGAAATTCTTGAAAAAATTCTTGAAAAAAGTCTTGAAAAAAGTGTTGAAGGACGTCCTGAAGGAAGTCTTGGCGGAGAAGAACCATCAAACCTGCGTAACCCTGTCGGATCGGCGAAATTCACAGGGTCACCTTCGCAGTAGGTATAGCAATTGGTTCCCCCTTCCCCGAACGGGCTCAATGGGTCGGGACTGTTGAATCTTGCCCTGGCGAGATAAAACCGTTTGGCTTGCCCAAGCGGATAGCCGAGCGTCACGACATCCAGATACTCGCCATTGAAGCCTGCGAGTACCTTCCCCGAATCATCAGGAGAAAAACCGTAAGGCGTGTAAGCACGAATACGCTGTTGCCCCCGCGCATTCAGCACCGATCCGTTCGAATCGGTCTGCAGCAGCATTGAATGTTCATCCGTTCTGGCGTCCAGCTGCGCAAGCAGCTTCTCGGCGTATAGCAACCTTGCGTGTTTGTCGCGATACCTGGACACCAAACGGTCCTGTTGATAGAAAAAACGGTCAGTGACGGCGGTGGATGACATGGCTACGCCCCGTTCAAGTGAGTGACCTCACCCTATGCAGAGCAGCACTGGTGGACAACTGGCAGAAATACCAGGCCGCGCCTTGTGACTGCTGCTCGATGCCACGCGTGTGTTGACAAGTGTTAATGCACGGTAATTCTGCCGCTAACAAAATGCGCCACATCATTGAACCCCGGCGTCGACGCATGCCCTGGTGTGACCAGCGAATCAATGAACGCTTCATCCTCCGCCGTGATCTTCACTGCCAGCGCCCCGCCATAGGTATCCCACTGTTCTTCGGTCCGCGGCCCGACAATCGCCGAACTGACCAGCCGATTGTTCAGCACCCAGGCAATCGCGAATTCGACGATACCCACGCCCTTGGCTTCCACATAGGCCTGGATCTGCCGGGCAATGGCCAGCGACTCCTGGCGCCATTCCACCTCCATGATGCGCTTGTCCTGGCGCCCGGCCCGGCTACCGGCATCCGGCACCGCCCCCGGCGCATACTTGCCGCTGAGCACGCCCCGCGCGAGCGGGCTGAACGGCACCACGCCCAGGCCATGGGCTGCCGCAGCGGTAAGCTGCTCCGGCTCGGCCTGGCGGTTGACGATGTTGTACAGCGGCTGGCTCACCACCGGCCTGGGCACGCCCAGGCGCTCAGCAATGTGGCAGGCCTCGGCGATGCGCCAGCCGCGGAAGTTGGACACGCCCCAGTAGCGGATCTTGCCTTGGCGCAGCAGGTCGCCGATGGCCTGCACGGTTTCCTCCAGCGGCACCTTGTGGTCCTCGCGGTGCAGGTAGTAGATGTCCAGGTAGTCCATGTCCATGCGCGTCAGCGTGGCATCGAGGGCATTGAAGATGTGCTTGCGCGACAGGCCGCTGCGGTTGGGAAGGCCATCGGCCGGGCCAAAGCCGACCTTGCTGGCCACGATCCAGTCATGGCGATGACGGGCCACCGCTTCGCCGACGATTTCCTCCGCACGCCCGGCGTTGTAAACGTCTGCGATGTCGATGAAGTTGATGCCCTGGTCCCAGGCCTTGTCGATGATGCGCAGGGCGTCCTCGGTGCTGGTCTGCTCGCCGAACATCATGCTGCCCAGAGTAAGGGCGGAAACCTGCAGGCCACTGTGGCCGAGGGGGCGGTAGATCATGCGCTTGGGTCCTTGTGCGGTCGGCAGATCTACCCGTTTTACACACAACCGGGGCGCAATGAAAGGCAGCCTCAACCGATCAGCGCCAATGCCTCCTGCAAGGTCAACGGGCACTTCAGGCGTTGCGACAGCGTCGCCATGGCATCGGAATACCCCTTGGCGACAACTGCCTCGACCCGCTCATCCACGCATTGCAAGGCAATGAAGTTGCCTTTTTCCGGCTCGCCGACGAACTCGATACGGTTCCAGTCCCGCGCGTGGCCCAGTACTTCGTAGGTGCGGCCGTGCTGGTAGGTCCAGAAGAACGGTACGTCGGCGTAGCGGCGCTGCTCGCCGAGCATGTTGGCCGCGGCGATCACCCCATGTTGCTGGGCCAGCCGCCAGTGTTCGATACGCACCGGGCGCCCGCTGAGGGGGAAGGTGGCGATATCCCCCGCGGCCCACAGGCCATCTGCAGCGCGCATTTCAGCGTCCACTTGCACCGACTTGTCCTCGGTCAGCAGCACGCCCTGAATGAACGCGGTCGCAGGTCTTACCCCGGTACCCAGCAGCACCAATGGCGTCTGTAGCCGCTCACCGTTGGCCAGCAGCACGGCCTCGACCTTGCCCTGGCCCTCGATCCGTACGACCTCGGTAGGGCCGTGGAAGGTGACCCCCTTGCGTTCGTGCAACTCGCGGATGCTACGGCCAATGCGCTCGCCCAGTTGCCGGGCCAGGGGGACCTCATGGCGGGTGATCAGGTGCACCTGCACGCCGTACTTGCGCAAGGCCGACGCGGCTTCCAGGCCGATGAAGCCATCGCCGACGATCACTGCCGGCTGGCCGGGCTCGGCAGCATCCAGCAGGTGCGCGGCATCCTCCCGTGAACGCAGGGTAAATACCCCAGGCAGGTCGACGCCCGGGATATCGGGCCGCAGCGCCTTGCCGCCGGTGGCCAGCAGGCAGGCGTCGTAGTCGATCTGCTGGCCGTCGGCCAGGGTGACCTGGCGTTTCTGGGTGTTCAGTGTGCGCACCTTGCCATGCTTGCGCTCCAGCTGGCCCTTGCGCAGGGCGTCGGCGTCGAGCAGGGCCGGCACTTCATCGGGCGGCATCTGCCCGGCGATCACGAACTTGCTCAGGGAAGTACGATCGTAGGCTGGTTGGCGCTCCTGATCGATCCAGACCAGGCGGCCGGCAAAGCCATGGGCCAGCAGGGTGGACACTGCGGCACTGCCCGCGGCACCAGCGCCGACCACCACGAAACAGCGGGCGTCGCTGTGGCGGGGCGGCTCGGTTCTGGGCAGGGGTTGGTCGTCGACCCAGACCTCGTCGCCCTTGACCCAGGTTTTGTAGCGGCGCAGGTCGGCCAGGGCCGGCGGCTCGCAGACCGCGCCCTCGTCCACGGCGAACGCGGCCTTGTGCCAGGGGCACACCAGCAGGCCGCCGCACACCACGCCTTCATTGAGTGGCGCGCCTTCGTGGGGGCAGTTGCCCTGGTAGGCGTGCACCTGGTCGCCCTGGCGGATGAGGATGATCTCCTCGCTGCCGGCCTGGACGCGCAGGGGGCGGTGTTCGTCGAGTTGGGCCAGGCGAGCCACGGCGTGCTGGGTCATGGGGGTTCTCCAAAGGGGCCTTTGGAACCATTTGACGCCTGGGCTGGGGATGGGATGCGTTGAGCTGACGATCGGTGGAGGGTGTGGATTTTATGTGGCCTGGGCTGGCCTCTTCGCGGGCCTGCCCGCTCCCACAGAAGCAAATCACCACGACGACTGGGCAGTGGGTCGTTGGGGGGGGAAAGGAGA
>NZ_JBKGFP010000083.1:0-20330 GCF_046557535.1 Pseudomonas sp. S1(2024) | reverse complement strand
TGTGGATTTTTTGTGGCCTGGGCTGGCCTCTTCGCGGGCCTGCCCGCTCCCACAGGGATACCACAGCGTTTGAGCTTGTGGTGATCCTGTGGGAGCGGGCGAGCCCGCGAATGGGTTCAACTGGCCCTTGCAGTACTCAGCGCACCAGCCCGGGTAACCCGCAAGGCCACCAGGCTACCCAGCACGATCAACGCCGCCAGCGAATACAGCGCAGCATCGGTCGAGCCGGTCTGGTCCTTGATGAAACCGACCAGGTACGGGCTGAGGAAGCCGGCCATCTGGCCCACCGAGTTGATGATCGCCAGGCCCGCGACAGCCGCGCCGGCGCTGAGCAGCGCGGTGGGCATCGGCCAGAACATCGGCAGGCCGGTGAGCGCGCCCATGGTGGCGATCGACAGGCCGAGGATGGCGATGGCCGGGTTGCCGGCGAAGTTCACCGCGATCAGCAGGCCGATGGCGCCCATCAGCATCGGCACCACAAGATGCCAGCGGCGCTCGTTGCGCAGGTCGGCCGAACGCCCGCAGAGGATCATGAACACGCCGGCCAGCAGGTACGGGATGGCGCTTAGCCGGCCGATCAGCAGCGGGTTGTCGAAGCCCATGTTCTTGATGATCGACGGCAGCCAGAAGTTGATCGCATACACACCGCTCTGGATGCAGAAGTAGACAAAGCCGAAGGTCCAGATCAGCGGGTTGGTCAGCACGGCGAGCACGCCGTCGCCGGTGGTGCCCGGCTTGCTGGCGGCATCGGCGTCCAGGTCGGCGGCGATCAGCTGACGTTCGGCCGGGCTCAGCCAGGCGGCTTTCTGGTAGCCGTCACTGAGCAGGAACACCGCCAGTACACCCAGGGCAACGGTCGGCAGGCCCTGGATCAGGAACATCCATTGCCAGCCGGCCAGGCCGTGCTGGCCGGCGGCGAAGTGTTGGAGGATCCAGCCGGAGAACGGCCCGCCGAGCAGGCCCGATACCGGGATCGCCGACATGAACAGCGCCATGATGCGGCCGCGGCGGGCCGCCGGGAACCAGCGCGAAAGGTACAGCACCACGCCCGGGAAGAAGCCGGCTTCGGCGGCGCCGGTCAACAGGCGCAAGGCGTAGAACTCGGTGGGCGTGGTGACGAACAGCAGGCAGGTGGAGAGGCTGCCCCAGGCGATCATCATCAGCGCGATCCAGCGCCGCGGGCCGAAGCGGTTGAGCGCCAGATTGCTCGGCAGGCCGCAGAGCACATAGCCGATGAAGAAGATGCCGGCGCCAAGGCCGTACACCGTTTCGCTGAACTTCAGGGCGTCGAGCATCTGCAGCTTGGCAAAGCCGACGTTGACGCGGTCCAGGTAGTTGAACAGGTAGCAGATGAAAATGAACGGAATCAGCCGCAGGGTGATGCGCCGGTACAGCGCGTTGCGGGTGGTGTCCGTGCCTTGGTCAGGGGCGGGGCTGTATGCCATGATCGGGTTCTCTGTTGTTATGGTTGTCGCCGCGTCGCCTGTTCCGGCGCTCGCCCTGACGAGTCTCGGGGACCGCGGCGTGCCTGTCTTTGTGCTTTTGCACAGCCCTTGCACCGGGCTGCTGTGCCCGAGCCCAAATCCCTGACACCCAAAGGACCGCTCAATGTTCGAACTCGACCATGACCTGGCGCAGGATATCGTTGACCGCGCGATGGCCATTCTGCCATGCAACGTCAATGTCATGGACAGCCAGGGGTTGATCCTCGGCAGTGGCGAACCTGAGCGTATCAACACCCGCCACGAGGGTGCGCAACTGGTGCTGGCCAACGGCCGCATCGTCGAACTGGATACGGACGCTGCCAAGTGCCTCAAAGGCGTGCAGCCCGGGGTGAACCTGCCGCTGATGCTGGATGGCCGATTGATGGGCGTACTCGGCCTGACCGGTGACCCGCAGCAAGTGCGCACCTATGGCGAGCTGGTGCGCATGACCGCCGAAATGCTGCTGGCCCAGCGCCATTTGCAGGCCGACCAGCAATGGCGACGGCAGCGCTGTGACGATTTGCTGGCCCTGCTGCTGGGCGGCAGCGGCGATTCCCCCCGGTTGCTCGACGAGGCCCGGCAACTGGGCCTCAAGCCCCAGCTGCCGCGGGTACCGTGCCTGTTCGAGCTGGCCTCGGGGCCAGCCGCCGAAACCCTGGCGGCATGGTTGATGAGCCGCTACCCGGACAGTTGGTGCGTAAGCCCGGCCCGCCAGTCGTTGTTGTGGTGTCGCCCGGCAGGTGTGGCGCTGGACGAACCTCGCCTGCTGGAACGCCTGCAGCGCCATGGCTGGGACGTGGAGCGGCTGGCCCTGGGCAGTGTCGCGCAAAGCCTGGAGCAACTGCGCCGGGGTTATCGCCGGGTGCGCGATCTGTTGGCCTATGGGCGCGAGGTACTGCCCGGCGAGCGTTTGCTCAGCCTGCAGCGCTACCGGTTGCCGGCATTGCTGTGGCGGCACCGCAACGATGATGCGCTGGATGAATTGCTGGAACCGTTGCAACGTATTCGCAGCAAGGACAGCAGCGGGCAATTGCTCACCACCCTGCGCGCCTGGTGTGCCCATGACGGCCAGAGCCAGGCCTGTGCCGATGCCCTGGGCATTCACCGCAACAGCTTGCGCTACCGCCTGGAGCGGATTGCCGAGCTGGGCGAGGTCGACCCGCTGCGCATGGAAGGGATGCTTAGCCTGTACCTGGGGTTGCAGCTGCTGCCTGCCGACTGAAGGGCCGCCTGCCCCGGCCCTATCGCCGGCAAGCCAGCTCCCACAGGATGCATGCTGCTCTCAGGCCTGTGTTGAACCTGTGGGCGCTGGCTTGCCGGCGATAGGGCCAGTGCAGGTGAAAGGCATCTGCCCAAACAACCCGCCCGGCGTTTTGTGCATTTGACCGAGGCCACCTTTGCAGCCACCTGTCAGCATGCCGCTCATCAGGACAGGAGAAACCCCATGAAGATCGTCATTGCCCCCGATTCGTTCAAGGACAGCCTCGACGCCGCCGGTGTCGCTCGCGCCATCGCGGCGGGCCTGGCCGAGGCCTGGCCGGAGGCCGAGCTGGTCGAGTGCCCGATGGCCGACGGTGGCGAAGGCACCATGGATGCGATTCTTGCCGCCAGCCACGGCGAGCTGCGTCGTCAGACGGTACGCGGGCCGTTGGGGCAAAGCGTGGAGGCGGGCTGGGGCTGGCTGCCGCAAAGCCGCACGGCGATCATCGAAATGGCCCAGGCCAGTGGCCTGCAACTGGTGCCCACTGGCCGCCGCGATGCCTGCCGCAGCAGCACCTGGGGTACCGGCGAGCTGATTGCCGCCGCCCTGGCCGCCGGCGCGCAAAGGGTAGTGCTGGCCATTGGCGGCAGCGCCACCAACGACGCGGGCAGCGGCATGTTGCGGGCGCTGGGCCTGCGCCTGCTGGACGCCCACGGGCAAACGCTGGAAGAGGGCGGCCTGGCCTTGGCCAAGCTGGCCCGTATCGATGCCAGCGACCTTGACCCGCGCCTGGCCGAGGTGCAGTTCGAAGTCGCGGCAGACGTCGACAACCCGCTGTGTGGCGCCAACGGCGCATCGGCAATCTTCGGCCCGCAGAAGGGCGCCAACCCACAGCAGGTGCAGGCGCTGGACCAGGCCCTGGGGCATTTTGCCGACCATTGTGCGCAACTGCTGGGTGAGGATGTGCGGGACTACCCAGGCTGTGGCGCTGCTGGTGGCATGGGGTTCGCAGCCCGGGCCTTCATGGGCGCGCAATTCCGCCCTGGGGTGGAAGTGGTGGCCGAACTGGCCGGCCTGGATGCCATGGTGCAAGGTGCAGACCTGGTAGTGACCGGCGAAGGGCGCTTCGACGCCCAGACCTTGCGTGGCAAGACGCCGATGGGGGTGGCTCGGGTTGCCAAGCGCCATGGGGTGCCGGTGGTGGTGCTGGCCGGGACCTTGGGTGAAGGCTACCAGCAGCTGTATGCCCATGGCGTCGATGCTGCCTTTGCCCTGGCCAGCGGGCCGATGAGCCTGGAGCAGGCTTGTGCCAATGCTGCTGAGCTGCTGCGGGCGCGGGCTTGTGATATCGGGCGGCTGTGGCGCTGCGCAACGCGAACTTGATCGACCGCTGCAGTCTGCCGCACCCCGCGCTTGGTCATTGATTTTTTTGTTGTTATCGTAGAAAGGAGAATCGAAGGTAGCCAGCAAATGCCCGTCACAGAGCCTTTCCACGATAACGTTGCGGTGTTTACCGATGCCGCACAGGGCCTGGGACTGGCCTGTTCCATGACGCTGGCGGAGGTGGGCGAGTTGCGCAACCGCCTCAAGGCATGCCGCTACGTGCCAGTCAACGTCGCCAGCACCCGCGCCGACCTGGGCGAAAGCCTGGTCTGGGATGAAGGCAGCGGCGCGTTGTACTTTGTCGATATCTCCGGCGGGCGGATCAACCGCCTGACGCCTGATGGCCAGGCCGAGTGCCTGTACGAATCCGCGGCACGCATTGGTGCGCTGGCGCTGACCGACCAAGGCAACCTGATTTTCACCGAAGACGCCAGCGCGGCCATCTTCGACGTGTCGCTGCGCAAGGTGCGCCGGCATTCGGTGTCGGTTCACCCGCGGTCGACCTACCGTTTCAACGACGGCGCCTGCGACCCGCAGGGCCGATTCGTGACCGGGCTGATGGACGATGCCCTGAGCGGCAACACCGGGGCACTGTTCCGCTTTGACGGGCAGTTGAATGATCAGGTGATCCACGACGACATGGCGTTGCCCACCGGCCTGGCCTGGTCGCAGGACGGCCATACGGTGTACTTCGTGGACTCGGCGGCGCGCTCGATCTACCGCGCCAGTTACCTGGCCGAAGGCCGGCTTGGCGCGGTCACTCTGTTTGCCGAAACCCCTGCCGAACTGGGGCGGCCGGACGGCCTTGCGCTGGACCGTGACGGCGGCCTGTGGGTGTGCCAGTACCATGGCAGTTGCCTGTTACGCTATGACCGCCATGGCCACCTCACCGACCAGGTGCTGATGCCAGTGCCGTGCCCCACCAGTTGCTGCTTCGGTGGGGAGGGGATGAATACCTTGTTCATCAGCACCGCGCGCTTGGGCATGAGTGCCGAAGACTTGCACCATTACCCCGACGCTGGCGACCTGTATGCCATCAACCCGGAAATTGGCGGCATCGCCCGTCACACCTTCAAGGAATAAGCTTTTGCGCCTGGCTGGCCGGTAGCACGGCCAGTTCGCCAAAGCGCTGCGCCGCGTCGATGTAGCGCAACGCCGACTTTGCGTCTTTCCAGCCCACATAGCTCATCAGCGCCTTCAACTCCCAACCGTTGGCCGTGGCCCAGGTGGCAAAGCCTCGGCGCAGCGAGTGGCCGGTATACAGCGCCGCCGGTACCCCGGCGCGCTCCAGCATGCGCCGCAGCAGGCCGACCAGGCTGTTGCTGTTGAGCGCGGTGTCGCCGAGGTTGCCCCAGCGGTCGAGCTTGCGGAACACCGGCCCATGGGCGATGCCGGCGACTTCCAGCCATTGCAGGTAGGCCGTGACCGGGCACAAGGCCTTGAGGGCCGGGGTGCGATGCTGTACGCCCAGGGCTTCGCGGTCGCCCTTGCTGCGCGGCAGGAACAGGGTGATGCCGACGCCGGCCTCGGCCTGGATGTGCTCCACGCGCAGGCGAGCCAGTTCATCACCCCGAAAACCGCGCCAGAAGCCCAGCAACAGCAGCGCAGCGTCGCGACGCGCCCGGCGCAGGGTGGCCAGGTCATGCTGTTCGCGGGCCTGGCGGGCTTCTTCTTCGAAGCATTGCACTGCGCTTTGCAGGTGCTGCAGCAACAGCGGCGCCGCCTGCCTGGGCGGTGTCGGGTGCAAGGTGCGGATGCCGCGCAGCACCTGGCGCACCAGTGGCGCCTTGGTCGGGTCGGGGAAACCTTGGGCGACGTGCCATTGGCTGAGCGCCGCCAGGCGCTGGCGCAGGGTGCTGACGGCATGTTGGTCGGCGTGGTCGGCCAGGTAGCGGGCGATGCTCTCGGCCGTGGCCGGGAGAAAACCGCCCCAGTGGGTTTCGAAATGCTCGATGGCGGCCTGGTAGCTGCGCCGGGTGTTGTCACGGGTGGCGGCGCGGAGGTAGCGCTCGATGTCGGTCATGGTGCGGGTGTCGGTGGGTGATAGGCACACGATAAACCGAAATGGGCTGGTAATGCATGCCCGGCCCCTGTAGGAGCGGCGCGTCAGGCATGATCGGTTCATTCCGGCGGATTCGCCAAGGCTTGCGTTACACGCAGGCCTTGTCCTCGACACCGTTGAAGAGCGGGTAGTCACGCAGCTGCGCCGGTGACAGCGGCCGGCTGAAGTGGTAGCCCTGGGCGATATCGCAGCCGGCAAGCTTCAGGCACACCACTTGTTCGCGGGTTTCCACGCCTTCGGCCACCACTTCCAGGCCCAGGCGTTTGGCAAGGATGATGGTGGACGACACGATCGGGCTGTCGTCGTGGCTGTTGGACAGCGGCGCAATCAGCGAGCGGTCGATCTTCAGCTTGCTCAGCGGCAGCGAATGCAGGTGGGCAAAACCGGCGTAGCCGCGGCCGAAATCGTCCAGGCTGATGCCCAGGCCGGCGTCGCGAAGGGTGTGCAGGTGCGCCACCGCCGTGCCTTCGGGGTCGAGGATGGTGGTTTCGGTGATTTCCAGCTCCAGCCGCTGCGGGGCGATGGCGTACTGCTGCAGTTCGCTCAGTAGCCGTGCAGCGAAGTCTGCCTGGCGTAGCTGCAGCGCAGATACATTGACCGCCAGCCGCGTCTCCCGGCCCTGGGCGTGCCAACCCGACAAGGCCTCGCAGGCCAGGCGCAGCACCTCCCAGCCCAGTTCGACAATGAAGCCGCTGCGCTCGGCAAGGTCAATGAACCGGTCCGGGTACAGCAGGCCGAACTCGGGGTGGTCCCAGCGCACCAGCGCTTCGTAGCCCAGCACCTGCTGGGTGTCGAGGCGGATCTGTGGCTGGTAGTGCAGCACGAACTGGCGCTCGGCCAGGGCGCTGCCGAAGGCCTGTTCGAGGGTGAAGGCGTGGATGTCGGCCAGGTTCAGCGACGGGTCGAAGAAACGGTACTGCGCGCGCCCGGCCTGCTTGGCCGAGTACATCGCGGCATCGGCACTGCGGATCAGGCTGTCGATGTCCTGGCCGTCGCGCGGGCAGATACTCACGCCTACGCTGGGGCTGGTGTTGACCTCCTGGCCGTCCAGCGCATAGGTGGCCGACAGCTTCTGCACCAGTACGCGGACCCAGGCATTGATCTGCTCCTCGCTGCGCTCGCCGGCCAGCAGCACCACGAACTCGTCGCCACCAAAGCGCGAAGCCTCGTCGCCGGGCTCCAGCAGGCGCTGGATACGCCCGGCAACGGCCTGCAGCAGCAGGTCGCCGATCTTGTGCCCGAGCGAGTCGTTGATCGACTTGAAGCGGTCCATGTCGATGAACAGGATCGCCATCAGCCGGCGCTTGCCGCGTTGCCGGGTCAGCACCTGGCCGGCCACCTCGACGAACTGGCGGCGGTTGTGCAGGCCGCTGAGGTGGTCGGTGGCCGCGGCATGGCTGCTGCGCCGATGTTCGTCCTCGAGGCGGTCGATCAACTGCTGGTTGACCTGCTGCGCCTGTTCCAGCGCGCTGAAGGCCTCCTGGCGCTTGCGCAACAGGCGCAAGGTCCACAGCAGGCTGGCGAGGATCATCAGGGTCATGCTCAGGTTCAACCAGAACTGCCGGGAATAGGCCAGCGTCGAAGGCGCGAGGATTTCGTCCTGGCGCTGGCTGACCACCACGCTGAAACCCCGCTCGGGCAGGCGCCGGTACAGGCTCTGGTAGGGGTCGCCGGCCGCGTACTGGGTCAGCATGCCTGCTTCACTGCCGCTGTCCGGCAGCCCGGGCAGCAGTGCGTCACTGGCCACCACGCCGCTGCTATTGATGCGCACCCGCTCCAGGCCGTCATCCTGCAGCAGGCGCACCAGCCCGCTGCCGCCCAGGTCGATGTGCTGCAGCAGCACCGCCAGGTAGCCGATGTCCAGCTGCACCACCAGGATATTGTCGATTTCGCGACCCGGCAGGTTGGTCAGCGGCAGGAGGAAGGGCAGGTGCCAGTTGGGCACGGTGGTCGCTTGCCCGGGGGGCTGCACGCTGGGCAGGAACGGTTTGAAACCGTAGCGGGCAACGTGCCGCTGCAGCTGGCGCAGCCAGTCTTCGGGCAGCTCGGCGGCCTCGTCGGCATGGCTGGCCGACAACAGCCTGCCTTGCCGGTCGTACAGGCTCATGCGCTTGAATACCGGGTCTTCGGCAAGCATGCGCGCCAGGCTGACGCTGCCCTGGCTCAGCATCTTCATGTCGTCCTGGGCGACCCGGCCTACGGCCTGGGCGCGATCCACCAACTGGCGCAGGCTTTCGCCAACGATACTGGCCAGGTTCAGGTGCTCGGCGGCCTTGGCCGACAGCGCGTCCTGGCGGGCGGCAACCTTCTGCGAAACATGCAGCCCCCAGACAAAGGCCAGGGTGGCTGCACAGAGCATCAGGATCAGCAGCCGCAGAAGGCTGGCGGATGAAAGCGAACGGCGAATCACTGCTGATAGTTCCCGACCCTGGGTGATGGTCGAAAAATACGACAGTAAGATGACAGCCTAATGACTGGTGGCCAATTGCCTTTAAGGATTTCCCTTATCGGCCAGCGGCGTCTGCAGGCGCGCAGTTTCTTCCTCCATGTAACTCATCAGCGCGCTGACTTCGGTATCGCCCAGGCGCATGTTGGGCATGGCCACGCGGTTGTATTGTTCGTACAGCAGCATGGCCAGGGGGTCTTTCTGGGCCAGCATCTGGTCGGGCTCCTTCAGCCAGCGGGTCAGCCAGTTGGCATCACGCTGGCGGGTCACGCCGAGCAGGTCGGGGCCGATGCCGGGTTGTCCGGGCTCGGCATTGCCCAGGGTGTGGCAGGACGAGCAGCGGGTACGGAAGAGTTGCTCGCCACTGCTGGGTGCGCGCACCTCGGGAGCCTGGGCGTAGTCATTGGCCATGGCACTGGCCTGTTTCCAGTTGTGCAGGCTGTTGCCCAGGCGGTCGGCGAGAATGTACGGGTTTTCGAAGGGCGAGGCCTTCATCCAGCGACCGGTGGCCTGGTTGCCGATGATCAGGCTCAGGTTGTGGTCCTTGGAGCGGCCGTTTTCCAGGCCATCGATGTACAGGCCCAGGCTGCGGCGCAATTGTTCGATATCGGCCGGCTCGCCGGTGAGCAGCGTCCAACCGGGGCCGATACCAAACTTTTCGGCGTAGCGCTTGAGGGTGGCGGGGGTGTCGTTGTAGGGGTCGATGCTGATGGAGTAAAGGAAGATGTCCGTGCCGACCCGGTCACCAAGGATTTTCTGCACCTGGCGCAGGCGCGCGGTTTCCACCGGGCAGGAGTCGGAGCAGCCGGTGAAGATGAAGTTGATGGCGACCACCTTGTCCTTGATCAGGTCGTCGAAGAAATGCACCTTCTCACCGTCCTGGGTGAGCAGCGGGATGTTGGGGAAGTAATCGGCGCCCCAGGGAGTTTCAGCTTCCTCGGCCACGGGTTGCTGTGGTTGCAACGGCCAGAACGGGATACTGGCTGCGAACAGCGAGAGCACCAGCAGGAAACGCCATGAGCCGGACATGATGCGGTCCTCGTCGATAACGGTATTGGGGCTGCCCTGCAGCCCTATCGCCGGCAAGCCAGCTCCCACAGGTACTGCACAAGGCTTGGAGCCGACGTGGTCGAGGTGGGAGCTGGCTTGCCAGCGATGGGCCGCACAGCGGCCCCCGCTTTTCGGTTACCTGATGCTGACTGGCGCCGTCACGCTCTGCCCCAGCGCCGATTTCACGGTCACGGTCGCCGGTGTGGCCGGGCCGCTGCCGGTGGTTGTGGTCGACAAGCGCCAACGGGCGCCGCTGGTAGTGGTACTCAGCGTGGCCGTACCCAGCAGCAGCGGGCCACTGGTGGTTGCCGCAGTCACGGTGATGCTGTTGCCGGTGGCCACCGTGGTGGTGCCCGAAATATCCCAGGTAAAGCGGTTGCCGCTGCGCACCTGCACCGTGGCACTGGTGACCTGGATCTGGTCGACCGCCGCTGCCGGGCTCACCGCAATGCTGACCGTGGCCGGGGCCACCGATTCGGCGCCCTTGGCGTCACGAGCCGTGTAGTTGAAGCTGGCGGTGAACGCTGTGGTTACCGTGGCCGGTGGGACGTAGGTGACCGTGCTGCCGTCGGTACTGGTAGTGCCCTGGCCGGAGTCCGGCTGGCTGAGGCCGACTACGGTCAACGGCAGGTTGTTTTCCGGGTCGGTGTCGTTGGCCAGCACGTTCAAGGTAATCTGCTTGCCGGCCGTGGTAGCTGCGCTGTCGTTGGCCGCAACCGGCGGTTTGTTGGTCGGGTCATCGTTATCATGGTCTTCGGTGCGGAAGGTCGGCAGCCCAACCGAAGCCACGTACTCCACGCCATCCCAACCCGGTAGTGGGGTCGGCATCACCTGGAACTGGCCTGGGTGTTCCAGGTCCCAGCGCAGCAGCATCGACGAGTCTTCATGCTGGGTGTTGTGGCAATGTTCCATGTAGGTACCGGCAAACTCGCGGAAGCGCAGGGCTACCTCCACTTCTTCCGACGAATCGATATCCGGCCCGATGCGATACACGTCCTTGCGCGCCCATTTTTCCCATTCCGGCGGGGCCTTGCCGTCGCGACTGAGGATCACGCCTTCCTCGAAGTGCACATGCACCGGGTGGCTCCAGCCATTGCCGCCGTTGATGATCTTCCACACTTCCAATGTGCCGTCGCCGCTGAAACCGCCGTCGGTAGACTGCTGGGCCAACTGTGGCGCCGCGTTGATGCGACGTGGGTCCATGGAGTAGCCAAAGCCGCCATCGGTCTTGATGGTCCAGGGTTGGGTGTCGGTACCGTCCGAGCGGCCGAAGATGAACTCGCGATGGCGGGCATCCTTGAGCTTGGCCTGGTCGGTGGCCGAATTACGGTCTATCGGCAGCGGCAGCATTTTCAGGCCTTCGGCCTTGCCCGGTTTGGCCGGTTCATAGGCAACCGGGTCCATGCTCAGGTCCTGGCCGCTGTAGGGCTGAACCACGAACTGCATGAACTTGCCGATCGCCGGGTCGCCGTTGTCCCACTCAGGCCCATTGCTGGTCTGCTTGATCACCGCCTTGTATTTTTCCGACAGCACATCGGCCAGGGCAATGGCACCCTCCGGGCCCTTGCCGCTCTGATGTTCCTCCAGGTTGACCAGGTACAGCTTGTCGCCGACCTTGATGCCGTGTTTGGCGAAGTTGATGATGATGTCGTAGCGCTCGGCGATGCCTTGCAGCGGCAGGATGCCGTTGTTGTCCTGCAGGTTGCCGTCACCGTTGAGGTCCATGGTGCCGTCGAACGGCACGGTGTGTTCCATGATGTTGCCGTCGTTGGCGATCATGTGGAACGGTACCCGCGCATACGACAGGTTGGAGCCGGTGGGGCCTTTGAACTCGCCGCTGTTACCGGCAATTTCCCGGACCACTGCGAACTTGAAGTAGCGCGACACCGAGCCGTTGAGGATACGGAAGCGGTAGCTGCGCGCGCGTACCTTGAGCGTTGGCCGGTACTGCCAGTTGACCAGGATCTGGTCGCCGAGGAAACCATCGGTGTTGAACGGGTTGAACCACAGCTGGCCGTTGGCATCCCAGGCCTTGTCGGCGATCACCAGGTTGACGTCGTAATCGCGGTTACCCCACGGCATGCCCGAGCCACTGGGGAAACGCAGGTTGACGCCATCCTGCAGGGCCTCGTTGCCGCGGTCCAGAGCGCTGTAGTAGTTCATCATCACGGCGTTGCCCTTGTAGACGTTCTGCGCCGTGAAATCCATCATGTGGTCGTGGAACCAGTGGGTGCTCATGGTTTCGCGCCAGTCACCACGAATCTTGATGCTGCCGTTCTGGCAGGTTTTCAGGCCGGGGTTGGCATCGTTGACGAACAAGGTTTCGCCTGCCGAGCAAGGGAACGCAGCGCGTGGGTCTTCGGCACGGGTGTTGATGGTGTCATACCCAGCCAGTTGCAGCGGCCAGCGGTAATCGTAGTACTGCCCCGGGAAGAAGTAGGCGTTTGCATAGCCATCGCTCTCGGCCGGGGAGTGGCCGTTGTGCTCATGGGTCGAAAGGGTGTGCAGGCCAAACCCGGCGTTGGCCGAGGGGTCGATCGGCAGCGCGTTGTAATGGCGCATCAGGATCGGTTGGCCATAGCGCACCATCAGCAGCTTGGGCGGGAAGGTGCCGTCGAAGGTCCATAGCGACTTGTGGTTTTGCAGCGGCATCTTCGGGTGGAAGCGGGTGTCGATGCCCTTGGTGGTGCCCAGTGTGTTCGGGATATCGGAAGTCTGGTAGTACAGGCCGCCCGGGGCGAACTCGCCAACTGCATAGTTGTGCAGTTGCTTGCGGTCACGCAGGCCGAGGTTGATGCGCGCACCGGCCTGGGCGGTCTTGAACCCCGCCTGCGGGTAGAACTCGTTCCAGCGCTGGTGCGACCAGCCTTTTCCTGGTGGCCGGCCTTCCGCAGGCGAACCGACCGGTTGGCGGTTGAGGAACATCTCGATCTGCGCCTTCCATGGGTTGCGGTCGAGCACGTTGGAATACTGGGTCGGGAAGGGGTACAGGCCCGGCTGTTTGAGGAAGGCTTCCAGGGCTGTACCGCTCGGGCCGCTGCGGGCCACCACGTTGGGGTCCTGCGCCGGTGCCGCGCCCAGGGTCGGCACCGGGAAGGTGAGAGTGGGCGGCGGCAACGTGGGGTCGAGCCTTTCCGTGCCGAATTCCTCGAACAGCAGTAATTGCTGGGTAAACGGCAACGCGCCGAACAGCGGGCTTGGCTTGCCGTTGGTGGGGTACTTTTTCCCGGTTTGCAGGGCCGGCGGTAGCACGTTGTTTGCGCTTACCGTGTTGCGGTCACCGTACACGCCATCGGTCAGTTCGAGTGAGCCTTGATTCGCCTCTGGCATGCTATAGAGGTCCAGCAAGGGCTGGGTCGGGTCAGTCGGCTGGTCAGTGTAGGCCGAGGGGTCGGTCGGCGGGGGCATGCTGTTGTCGTCCATGGGCGCCGCTGTTGCCGTGACCAGCCCAAGGCCGAGCATCAGCGTAGCGACGGTGGACAGCTGGAATGCATGCCTGGCAGGGTGGATCACGGCAGGTGTTTTCATTGCCTTGCGCCTCGTTTGCGACATCATGGCTTTTTGCCCGTTTCTGGGGCTGGAGCAACGGGTGTGCCAACCCAAATACGAGGAATATGTTTCTAAACAAATCCTTGTGGCGCCTGATGCGCGCTAAATGCCACGGCGTCAAAAATGGGTGAGGGCCCCCACTAGTGGGTCACCCATTGCCCACAGATTGGGTGGTGACAGCCGCGGCGCCCTGGGGTATACCTGAGCGCCACCAAGGGGAGCCCGGCACCGGGCTGAGAAACCGCTGGATGCTGCAGCGCGGTGACCCTTCGAACCTGATCCGGATCATGCCGGCGAAGGGATTGGGACTTGAAACCTGCCTTTTTGCCGGCCTCACTGCGAGGCCCGTCCATGCCAACCATCGCGGTCTCGCTGTCACCCCCCATCAAGGACAGCAACATGACCGAACGCTTCAGCCAGTCCCTGCGCCGCCGCAGCGAGCCGACCTGGTCGGCGGCCGTTGGCCACCGCTTCGTCACCCAATTGTGCGACGGCAGCCTGCCGGACCCGATCATGGTCGACTACCTGGTGCAGGACCACCGCTTCCTCGACAGCTTCCTGACCCTGCTGGGCGCGGCCATCGCCACCGCCGACACCTTCGAGGCGCGCCTGCGCTTCGGGCGCTTTGCCGGGATGATCTCCAGTGACGAGAACACCTACTTCCTGCGTGCCTTCGAGGCCTTGGGGGTAAGCCCCGCACAACGCAGCGAACCAGCCGACACCGTCCCGACCGCAGGCTTCAAGGCGATCATGCGCGAAGCGGCGGCCACCCGATCCTATGCGGCCGCGCTGGCGGTGCTCAACGTCGCCGAAGGCCTGTACCTGGACTGGGCGTTGAAGGCGCCAAAGCCGATGCCGGACAACTTCGTCCACGCTGAATGGATCACCCTGCACGACAACCCGGCATTCCAGGACTTCGTTGCCTTCCTGCAAGCCGAACTCGACCGCGTCGGCCCGCAGGACGCCGTGCTGGCGGGTGACTTCTACCAGCGCACCGTGGCGCTGGAGCTGGCCTTCTTCGATGCTGTCTACCCGGAGGACAAATGAGCATGGATATCTTCGACCGCCTCAAGGCTGCCGCCACGCCGCAGTGGAACAGCTACGTCGACCACGAATTCGTGCGCCAGATGGGCGAGGGTACGTTGAGCGAAGCCGCCTTCCGCACCTACCTGGTACAGGATTACCTGTTCCTCATCCAGTTCGCCCGCGCCTGGGCACTGGCTGCCTACAAGAGCCGTCGACCGGCCGACATCCGCGCCGCGCAGGCCGGGCTGGCGGCGATTCTGGATGAAACCGAGCTGCACTTGCGCCTGTGCGCGCGCTGGGGCCTGACCCAGGCTGATATCGAGGCCGCGCCCGAACACCAGGCCACGGTTGCCTATACCCGCTATGTGCTGGACTGCGGTGCCGCGGGTGACCTGCTGGAGTTGCATGTGGCGCTGGCGCCTTGCGTGATCGGTTATGCCGAGATTGGCCGGGCGTTGTCCGAGCGGATTGGCGATCTGAGCAATCACCCGTACCGCGAGTGGATCGCAGAGTATGCCGGCGAGGGCTACCAGGGTGTCGCCACAGCGGCGCGCAAGCATCTGGACGAGCTGGCAGCGCGGAGCATGACCGAGCAACGGTTTGCCGAGCTGGCGGGAATTTTCGGCCAGGCGTCCAGCCTGGAGGCGGACTTCTGGCAGATGGGGTTGGACGGAGCCTGATTTGCTGCCTGCGCCGGCGATAGGGCCAGTAGCAAATACCACAAGGCTTGGGCCACTATGCTGGTAGGGCCACCCGCAAAGCCCAGGGAGAAGCATCATGAACATCATCAACGCACGCCTGCGCGGCAAGCCTGGCCTGTTCCGCATCGAACTCAGCGGCGAACGCATCGTCGCCATCGTGTCCCAGGCCGAAGGGGTGGCGGCGCGCGCTGCCGATGACCTGGATGCCGGGCAGAACCTGGTGGTGGCGCCCTTTATCGAACCGCACATCCACCTGGACGCCACGCTGACCGCCGGCGAACCGCAGTGGAACATGAGCGGGACCCTGTTCGAAGGCATCGAGCGCTGGGCCGAGCGCAAGGCAATCACCACCCACGACGACATCAAGAACCGCGCGAAGAAGACCATCGGCATGCTGGTGGATCATGGCATCCACCATGTGCGTACCCATGTCGATGTCACCGACCCCACCCTGACTGCGCTAAAGGCCATGGTCGAAGTGCGTGACGAAGTGCGCCACCTGCTCGACCTGCAGATCGTCGCCTTCCCCCAGGAGGGTATCGAGTCGTACGCCAACGGCCGGGCGCTGATGACCGAAGCAGTGGCCATCGGTGCCGACGTGGTCGGCGGCATTCCACACTTCGAGAACACCCGCGACCAGGGCGTGTCGTCGGTCAAGTTCCTGATGGACCTGGCCGAACGTACCGGCTGCCTGGTGGATGTGCATTGCGACGAGACCGACGACCCGCAGTCGCGCTTTCTCGAAGTGCTGGCCGAAGAGGCGCGGGTGCGCGACATGGGCGCCCGGGTGACAGCCAGCCATACCGTGGCCATGGGCTCGTACGACAATGCCTACTGCTACAAGCTGTTCCGCCTGCTCAAGCAGTCGGGTATCAATTTCGTATCTTGCCCGACCGAGAGCATTCACCTGCAAGGGCGTTTCGACAACTATCCGAAACGCCGCGGCGTCACCCGCGTGGCCGAACTCGACCGGGCCGGGATGAACGTGTGCTTTGGCCAGGATTCCATCGTCGACCCTTGGTACCCGCTGGGCAATGGCAACATCCTGCGTATTCTGGAGGCCGGCCTGCACATCTGCCACATGCTTGGCTACGAAGACCTGCAGCGTTGCCTGGACCTGATCACCGACAACAGCGCCCGCACCCTGAACCTGGGCGAGCGTTACGGCATCGAAGTGGGGCGACCGGCCAACCTGTTGCTGCTGTCTGCGCCGGACGATTACGAAATGGTGCGCAGCCAGGGGCATGCGCTGGTGTCGGTACGCAACGGCAAGGTGCTCATGCGTAGAACACCTGCCATGGTGAAACACCACGGCGAACGCTCCCTGCTTAAGCATTCTGCAGCGCCCCGCCGGCTTGAAGCCGAGCGGGGCGCTTTGCTGTCTGGCGTACTGGTTTGTCCCCGCGCACAGCTCCCAAGAACCATTCACATGCGATAAGCCGTGATTATTCCACCATAGGAAATGTTTGCACGGGCAATGGCTTGTCTCCATAATCGGTATGTAATTACATGGTACATAACACGGTACAAAATCGTAGGAGCAAGCATGGCCCGGGGCGGTATAAACAAGGTTGTAGTGCAGCAGGCACGTCAGGCGCTGATTGCCCGGGGCGAGAACCCCAGCATCGATGCGATACGTATCGAGCTGGGCAACACCGGCTCCAAGACCACGATTCACCGCTACCTGAAAGAGTTGAACGGCCAGCAACCCGTGGCTTCCGAGGGCGGCATTGCGCTGAGTGACGTGCTGAGCCGAATGGTCGGGCAACTGGCAACCCAGCTGCAGGACGAGGCCGACCTGAAGATCGAGCAGGCCGAAAGCGCCTTCACTCGACAGCGCGAACAGCTGGAGGCACAACTGGCCATTGCCCAGCAGGCACTGGCTGCAGCGCACCAACAGCATCAGATCGATGTGGCCGCACTGGCCGCCGAATCGGAAAAACTGCTTTCCACCCAAAGCACCCTGCAGGCCGAACAGCTGCGCAGTGCCAGCCTCAACCAGTCGCTGGGCGAGCTGCAGGTGCGCCTGGCCGACAAGGACGAGCAGGTAAAATCACTGGAAGACAAGCACCGTCATGCCCGCGATGCGCTGGAACACTATCGCAACGCCAGCCGCGAACAGCGTGAACAGGAGCAGCGCCGCCACGAAGCGCAGCTGCAACAGTTGCAGGTGGAGGTGCGTCAACTGCAGCAAGGCATGATCGTCAAGCAAGACGAGCTGACCCGCCTGCACCGCGACAACGAGCGCTTGCTGGGTGAGCATCGCCAGGCCGCCAGCGCCTGCAGGGCGCAGGACGAATTGCTGGAGCAGCGTGATGCGCAGATCCAGGGCTTGCGCACGATCCTGGCCCAGGCGCAGGGTGCCAGCGAGGAAATGCGTCGGCAGCTGGATGTGCAGGCACAGAGCCTGGAGGCCAGGCGCGACTTGTGCACGGAACAGGCTCGCCAGTTGCGGCAGCTTGAAGAGCAACTCAAGGCACGAGACGAAGCGCTGCACCAGTGTCAGTCGCAGTTGTCTGCCGCCAACGCGGCGCAGTAGCTGCGAAGAGGCCCTGTGGGAGCGGGCGTGTCGAGGCGTCGAACCGCCGCGAACACCGGCGGAGCCGGTGCCTACAGCGCGTTGGGCCCTTCGCGGGCACGCCCGCTCCCACAGGGAATGTGACACGCTTTCGAACCTTGTTCCCTATGTGACTGCGCAACCCGAAGGGCTGGGCAATCTCCCACAAGGAATGTGCATGCGCTCGAACCTTGTTCCCTGTGCGACAAGGTTGGGCGGGAGGGAGCGCTCAGTCTTCGGCTTGTCTGGCTGCCTCCACACCTGCCGCCGATAGCTTGATGGGGTAGTTCACGCTGATCTGGTGGTCGCTGCTCACCGCCACGCTACCATCCTGGATCAAACCGGCCTCCTGCAGCGTCTTGAGCATGCCGGCCACGGCTTTCTCGCCCCGGTAGTTGTCCAGCACTTCCTTGCCCAGCCCCTGAGGGTGAGCATGCAACAGGCGAGTCAGCACTTCGGCTTTCAATGCATCGTTACTCATGGCGGGCCTCACTTGCCGTGTTTGGCCTGAAGCGCCTTGGCATGCTCCAGATGCTGTTCGAGCTTGGGCAGGGTTTCGCTGGCAAAGGCCTTCAATTCAGCCTTGTCGGAAGATGCGGCTTCCTTCTTGAACAACTCCACCGCCTTTTCGTGAGCGTCGACCTGGTTGTTGACGTAAGACTTGTCAAACGACTCCTCTCGCCATTCCAGGATCATTTTCTTGACCTTGTCGGTTATTGCCGCCTCATCGGGTACGGAGATGTCGAGCTTGCGAGCGATGTCGCCGAGTTTCTGATTGGCCTTGGTGTGGTCGCTGACCATCTGCTGGGCAAAGGTCTTGATTTCGGCATTCTGAGTTTTTTCCAGGGCCAGCTTGCCGGTGACCACTTCGGCAATACCGGCCTCGGTAGCCGCTTCGACGAAGTCATCGGAACTCGCCGCCATTGCCTGCACCGATGCCAAGCCTAATACCATGGAAAAACCGACACGCTTGATGAAGAGACTGCTCATGCTTCACTCCTTAAACCGTGGCGCGACCTCAGTGTCGCGTACGGTTGAGGGTGAATGGGGAGCAAAGGTTTAATCTTTTTCCTGGCCGGCTGCGCCCAGATGGTGCTGAACTATAGTGAAACGCGGCGAACGCGGTAAGGCTTGGGATTTCAATGTGCGCAGCCAGGAAACAGGATGAGGACGGGCTCTTCGCGATAACCGGCGAGGGCCGGGCCGTGGCGCTGTTCCGCCTGGTACTCGCGTTCATGCTGGTGGTGATGCTCGCCTTCGTCGTGGTGGAAGGTTGGCGCATCTGGCGCGACTACCGGCACGCCTTCACCAATGCAGAGAACATGGTCTCCAACCTGGCCCGGGCCACGGCGCAGCATGCCGAAGATGCCATCCGCCAGGTCGACGCAATTACCGCGGCGCTGGCCGAGCGCCTGGAAGGCGACGGCTTCGAGCACATCGACCGGCCGCGTCTGCATACCTTGCTGGTCCAGCAGAAAAGCATCATGCCGCAGTTGCACGGGTTGTTCGTGTATGGCCCGGATGGCAGCTGGATCGTTACCGACCAGGCGGTAGTCCCGCCCAATGCCAACAATGCCGACCGCGACTACTTCATCTACCACCGCGAGCACACCGACCGCAGGGTTCACATCGGCTCGGTGGTGCGCAGCCGTTCTACTGGCGACCTGATCATCCCCATTTCGCGGCGCCTGCAATACGTCGATGGCAGCTTCGCCGGGGTGTTGCTGGGCACCATCAAGGTGGACTGGTTCGTACGCTACTACGGCGACTTCAAGATCGACGAACGCGGCGCGCTGGTACTGGCCAAGCGCGACGGCACTATTCTGGTACGGCGGCCGTTCGTCGAACAGGTGATTGGCCGCAGCCTTAGCAGCAGCGAGATCTTCCGCAAGTACCTGCCGCATGCAAGCGAAGGGGTGGCCGAGGCGGTCGCCGTGGTGGACGGTACGCCACGGCTGTATGGCTATCGCGCGTTGGCCAGCTACCCGTTGGTGGTGGAGGCCGGCTTGTCGCGGGAATCGATCGTCGCGCCCTGGCGGCACGATGCGATCAAGTCGGTGGCAGTGTTGCTGCTGTTGCTGGTGGGGCTGGCAGCGTTTGGTGGTGTGGTGTTGCGCCAGTTACGCGAGCGTATTGTCATCGAGCGGGCGCTGCACCAGGCACACCAGACCCTCAAGGCCCTGGCACTGACCGACAGCCTGACCGGCCTGGGTAACCGCAGGCGGCTGGACGCAGTGTTCGAGCCGGAGCTGCGTCGGGCACGACGCCAGGGCTACTCGCTGGCGCTGGTGATGCTCGACCTGGATTACTTCAAGGCCTACAACGACCGTTACGGGCACCCAGCGGGCGACCAGTGCCTGCGGCGCTTTGCCGAGGTGCTGCAGCAGGCACTGAAGCGGCCGGCCGACCTGGCTGTGCGCTATGGGGGCGAGGAGTTCACACTGCTGCTCCCCGATACCGATGCCCGCGGGGCGGAGCTGCTGGTGCAGGAAGTGCAACAGCTGTTGCGGCGTCAGATGCTGGAGCATGCAGGTAGCCCACTGGGGCGGGTGTCGTGCAGTGCGGGGATTGCCGTGGGTGACCTGGCGCGGGAGGGGATGACGGCCGAGCGCCTGATGGCGGCAGCGGATGCGGCGCTGTACCAGGCCAAGCGTAAGGGGCGGGATGGGTATTGCCTGGCAGAACGTGCAGTGGTGGGCGTAGATGAATAAAGACCCTCGGTTGCCTGTACCGGCCCCATCGCCGGCAAGCCAGCTTGTGTCTTCAAGGTCTCTTAAACTCGAAAGGGTGAGAGCAGTGGATGGCAGACTGAAAGCCAGATGTGCTCTAAAGCACGAGTGGGAGCCTAGTCGCCATCCACCTCTCACTCTG
>NZ_JBKGFP010000082.1:0-96127 GCF_046557535.1 Pseudomonas sp. S1(2024) | reverse complement strand
CCTGCGATTATCTAACCTTCTGATCGTCGAGATCGTGGCGGGGACGATCATGAAGCGGTTCATTGAGGGTGAGGCCCGGACGCAAGTCACGCTGCTGCCGGAGTGCCTGGATGATTACATCACCGAAGAAAACCCTGTTCGAGTGGTTGACGTTTTCGTCGATGAACTCGACCTCGGAGCGCTCGGATTCGAGGGTGTCGATCCGGCTGCTACGGGTCGTCCGGCCTACCATCCAGCAGTCCTGCTGAAAATCTACATCTATGGCTACCTCAATCGGATTCAGTCCAGCCGCCGGCTTGAGCGCGAGGCAGAGCGCAACGTCGAGCTGATGTGGTTAACGGGCCGGTTGGCTCCTGACTTCAAAACGATTGCTGACTTTCGTCGAGACAACGGTAAAGCTATTCGCGGCGTGTGCCGGCAATTCGTAGTGCTGTGCCGCAACCTCAATCTTTTCTCCCAGTCGATCATTGCCATCGACGGCAGCAAATTCAAAGCCGTAAATAACCGCGACCGCAACTTCACCCAGGGCAAGATCAAGGCGCGCATGCAGCAGATCGAGCAGAGCATTGACCGCTATCTTGCGGCGCTGGATTCGGCGGATCGGGCGGCGCCCGAGGTCGCCGAGGCCAAGGCTGAACGGCTGAGCGAAAAAATAGAAAAGCTGAAACAGCAGATGACAAAGCTAAAGGACATTGAAGCGCAGCTTCACGCCAGCCCAGATCAGCAAATCTCTCTTACCGATCCTGATGCACGCTCAATGGCCACGAGTGGCCGAGGTACTGGCACGGTTGGCTACAACGTACAAACAGCAGTCGATGACAAATACCATCTGATCATTGCTCATGAAGGCACTAATGTTGGCAATGACCGAACGCAGCTGAGCAATATGGCGAACCAGGCACGCGAAGAGATCGGCGCTGAGTCGCTGACAGTGGTCGCCGACCGAGGCTATTACAAAGGTCCGGAGATCCTTGCTTGCGAGCAGGCAGGGATCACCACTTTTGTCCCGAAGCCGCTGACATCAAGCAGCAAAGCGGAAGGCCGATTCGGCAAGCAGGACTTCATCTACATCGCTGCATCGGATGAATACCGATGCCCTGCGGATCAACTACTGACCCGCAGGCATTCTTCGGTGGAAGACGGCATGTTGCTGCACTCCTACTGGTTCTCTGGCTGCCAAAGTTGCTCCATGCAGAAGCAGTGTACGACGGGTAAGGAACGCCGGTTGAAGCGCTGGGAGCATGAAACGGTAGCTGCCCTTCATGTAGGGCAGCTTGCGGCCAGGAGCTGGCCGTGGCACTTGCGAGTTGCCACGTTAAAGCCTTGGTCGGGCGCGAGTGCCGTCTTATTGATGTGGATGTTCCGGAAACTGCTTGGCGCTGTCGCAAATGTCGTACCAGCTTGGCTTTTCCTTGACGAACTCATGGAAGAGATTGGTGATGGTTAATGCCTCATCGATGCAATTCGCAGCCACGGGAAACGACTCGGCGGTTGACGTCACCTCGCCCAATGCTGTTCCGCAGTGCGAACAGAAGCACCGGTTGTACTTATAAGGTGCTTCAGGATAGTAGGTGGTGATGGAGTCCGAGCCGGAAATCAGCTCGAACGATGAGCGCTTTACGAAGACGAAGGTACTTGCTCCGACCTTTCTGCAACGAGAGCAATGACATGTTCCCATCATTGTCGGAGGACTCGACACCGAAAACTTCACTGCTCCGCAGCAGCAACTACCGTTAAGCATGGCTTTCTCTCCAAAGGAAACAAATACTGTACATAAATACAGTGGCAATTGGAAGGGTGCCTTACCAAGACTTCAGATACCTCAGATGGATGAGGGGCAGCCATGGGTCGACAGGGTGACTCTTTTTCTCTAGGTCAGATTCAACCCACCGTCTGAAAGGAGTATCTCGCCGGTCAAGTAGTCGGACTCGACCAGCATGACAACAGCTTTTGCGATGTCCTCTGGGCTGGCGGCCCTGCGCATAGGTGCGCGAGTTCGCCACAACTCTTGAGCCTCTGTCCACTCTGCGGTCAGAGGCGTGTCGACCAAGCCAGGCGCCACAGCGTTTACGCGAATTTCTGGCCCTAGCGATACCGCGAGCAAGCGGGTCATGTGATTAAGCGCAGCTTTGCTTACCGCATAGGGAATCGATGCGCCCTTAGGACGGGTACCGGCATGCGAACTGATGTTTACGACGCAACCTGCTCGACGGTAACGGGCGGCATCGCGCAGTGCCGACTCGGCCAAAGCAACCAGATGGAACGGCGCCACGACATTAACCTCGTTAAGTTCGTGCCACACCGTCGAACTGGCAGAGGTAAGGTCGCCGTGCGCAATGACTCTGCTAATACCGGCGTTATTGACCAGTACGTCGAGCTGCCCCCACGCGGCGATAGCCTCGTTAACAAGCCTGACCCTGTCAGCTTCGACAGCAAGATCAGCTTGCAAGTAAATAGCCTGCTTCATTTCGGCAACCATAGCGTGTCCCGTATCCGCAGAATTTCGCGAATGGAGCACCACCGCATAGCCTGCCCGGCTAAGTACACGTGCAATGGCTGCGCCGATACCGGAAGTTGATCCTGTCACCAATGCGACGCGTAATACGTTATCGGTTGTCGGATTGGGTGGCATATGGATATCTCGAATGGGTTGCTAAAGAGTAAGCGGCCAGCGTACACACCTTGCACGTCTCAGTCAGGCATCCACAGATGCGGAAGCAGTTGCTAGGCTCTGTACGAAAAGCCTTGATACTTGTCCATGCTGCGTTGAAAACAGCCTCGGAATGCTCATGTACTCCAGTACACTCCGCTTCCTCGGCTGTTTTCGCCTTGCCTGCCCTGCGTCTCAAGACTTTTCGTACAGAGCCTAGATCTCACTGGCTCACTGCGTCAGCACATCATTTAGATACGCGCATGGGTCATGACCATTCAGCCGCGCAGAAGCTGAGATTTGGGGACGCGCGAACGTATCCGCTACAGGGAAACTCCCACCTCCCCGTCCGTTTGGCCATCTACCAAAGTCTGGATCTCTGCGAAGACATCCGAAGCTAGGCTGGCCGGGACGCCCCAATAATCAAAGATCCCACCCTCATCTCGATTCTGGCCACAGGTCACAAAAACGCCGGTCCCAAACTTCTGCTTCAGGCGCATTGCCAACCAGCCAACGAAACCGCTGTTGTCGGCGCCTTGCGTAAAGTGAAATCGGAAGACGCCGAATAGCTCTTGCTCGACATCAGCACAGGGGACCAGTTGACTCCATACCTGGTCATCCCGTACGAGCGCCAGTGCATCAGGGCGAGCGGCATTAGGGAACGATGGCAACGGAAACTCGAGAAATGCGTAGGTGCCGGGGAAGAGCCTCAAATGGGCTTGGGTAATGACGCGCAACAAGCGGCGCTCCGTATCTTGGACCGTTTCATGGGAAATGTTCACCATTTCAGACTCTCCGTTCAGTAAAGCGCGCAGCGCTTCTTTTGATTGACCGAGGAGATGCTAAGCAGGAAGATCTTCAAGATAAATGCTCGGATTTAAATAACATTAACAACTAAAGATTGTAGATATGGATAAGCTAAAAAGCATGGCGGCGTTCGTAGCAGCAGCGGAGTCAGACTCCTTCTCGGCAGCAGCTGCCGTGTTAGGCGTGACGCCACAGCTGATTGCCAAACAGGTCAGCAATCTGGAATCTCAGCTAGGCCTTAAACTGATCACCCGCACCACTCGCCGACAAAGCCTGACCGCCGTGGGCAGGGACTATTACTTGCGCTGCAAGGCTATCCTGAGCGACGTTGAAGACGCCGATCAGCTGGCGCTGTCAGCAAACTCGACTCCGCGCGGAAAAATCCGCATCAGCGCGCCCTATAATTATGGTTCTCATCGACTCATCCCGTTCCTGACCCAATACCTAACGCGTTACCCAGAAACGGAAATCGAGTTGGAGTTGACTGACAGGTTCGTGAATATCGTAGAAGAGGGATTCGAAGTCGTGTTTCGGCTTGGCAAACCCCAACTGGCCGACAGCGCGGCATTGGTTCAACGCGGCTTGAGACCTTTCAGGATGTTTGCTTGCGCATCTCCCGCTTATCTGTCGCGCAAAGGGACCCCGCTCCATCCCGAACAACTCGTGGACCATGATTGCCTGGGCTATCTGTTCTCCGATCGAATGACGGACAAACTCTGGCGATTCACCAAAAACATGCAGACGTTCACGATCCCCATTGCGAGTCGACTGAAAGTCAATAACACCCTGGCCAAGGTGAACGCCGCATTAGCGGATTTCGGCATCACGCTGTGCGTCGAGGATGTACTGATGCCTTACGTGCAACGGGGTGAACTGGTCGTACTTTTCGAGGAATTCGAAGGGCCCACGTATCCCGTCAATCTGATCTACCCCTTCGACCGTCGCCCCTCCGCAAAGCTCAGGCACTTCATAGACGAAGTTGTTGCTGCATTGGGTTCGCCGAAGGCTTAACAGAACAGGGCTGGTTGCGCGCAGCTTGTATGCAAGAGTGCTTGGTAGTGAAGGCGAGATCATCTGATCGCACCCGAGCCATGGTCGTCTGGCCTGATGCCGATGAGGCTGGCAGTAATCCGTTACAGGATGCCCGCTTTTGGCAGACCTCTGCCGGTGCTGACCGGCAGCTATGGGTCGATAGCTGCTATGCGCTATTCGCCGTATTCCGCATTCCAAGCATCGAAAGCATGCATCATCCTTTGTCTGGTCGATAGATCGGCAGGTATCAAATGCTCGATTCGCAGTGACTCTACAGTGATGTCCAGGGGTAGCCCGAAGGTCGTGAAGGTAGATAGAAAGCTCAACTCGCCATCTGCGATGCGCACTCGTGTCAGCAGCACGGGGCTGGCAGTCTCTGCGTGCAAGGCCACGCCCGGCGGAGGGAGGCTGCTCAGGCGCTCTGCGAGCGTAGGGTTGCTGACTGACTCCCTGGCCGCGCGTTGCCACGCGGCAGCACGGACCTCCTGGGCATTGGCCAGGCGATCACCCAGGCCGCCGGGGCATAACAGTGTTTCCAGCAGGTTGACGCCTGATGATAGGTCCTGCGCCACACCCGCCAGCGCCAACAGCAGACCTGTGCTCACGTTGGCGGCAGTGATATCCCAGTTGCTGTCCATGACGATGGCCGGCGCCGGATTGTTTGCATGCAGGATATGTTCGATGGCCGTGTGTACCACACCCATAGCGGGCGCATCGAGTGGCGTCGCGGCGTAGCGCGGCGCGTAGCCAGCGGCAAGAAACACTTCGTTGCAGTATTCCAGTGGCGCCCCAAGGGTCATCAGTAAGGCATGCAAGGTGTCGGGGCTGACTTTGGCACGCCCGGTTTCCACACAGCTGAGGTGGCGCTGCGAAACCCCGGCCATCAGTGCCAGGTCAAGCTGGCTGAGCCCCGCCTGCCGACGCAGGTGGCGCAAATGCTGGCCCGCGGAGGTGGCCGGTGCGGGGGATTTTTGATGGAACAGTTGGTAACTCATGCTTCGTCTCTAGCCCGTCCTTGCGCTCCGCGCTCAATGACCTCAGAGGTCATTGAGCGTCGACCATCCTACCCCTAATGTGCCAGGAAAACCTATCAGGGACATGATCATGGCTCTTCGTATTTGTGCGCTGGCATCGTTGGTGCTCTTTTCGATTTACAGTGGCTGGACGATGTTGATTGCCGAACAATCGCTACTGGCCTTTGGGCGCGAGCTTGTTTCGCGACCGGACACAGCCCAGGTGGTCATCGACTTGTACTTGATGGCGGCGCTGGCCTGCGTCTGGATGGTGAAGGACAACCACTCTCGGGGCAGGTCGCTCATCGCAATGCTTCCCTACTTGCTGCTCACGGCGGTTTTCGTGTCCGTCGGGCCGCTGCTCTATCTGGCGGTCAATGGCCTTGATCGGGGGCGCCAGGTGTGAACGATGCCTTGAACGTCTACGCGCTGTGCGTGGTTGTGCTGTTCCTCAAGATGTTTGCGGTCTCCTGTTACCAAGGTTGGTTCCGACTGCGGCACAGGGCATTCACCAACGCAGAAGACGCCGCTGTTTTCAATCGGGTTGCCCGTGAAGCAGAGCTTGCACAAGTGAATCGGGCGAGCAGGGCCTGGGCAAACGACCTGGAGAACATCCCGACTTTTTTCGCGCTCGGTGGGTTGGCCATTGCCATGAATGCACCTGCAACCGTCACGGCAGTGTTGAGCATTCTGTTCACCGTCGCCAGGGTCCTGCATACCGTGGTTTACTTGAGGGGTATCCAGCCATGGCGCACGGTTTACTATGGTATCGGGATACTCTGCCTCTTGGGGTTCTGCACGTCGCTCACAATGACGATATGGGTGCGCTGATCCTGGGTTCATGCCAGAAGCCCCAGGCAGAATTTGCTCCGAGATTTAGTTTTGCAAGCGCGGCCCCAACGTGAAATGGCTGACGAAACTGGTGCCTCGGCCGAGGTCGTGGAGCAGGTCTACCGGGCGATGATTTCGGCCTTCATCACTCAAGAACTGGCCATTCATGCGCAGCTGGCCAACGGACCTTCAGCATCTTGAAGACAACGCGGGGCTCATCCGAAGCCCCGCCGCCTCCCCCTTCCATCTTTGACTCAAAGCGGCGTGTGCTCGATCAAGCCGGGTACGTCTTCGGGTGATGCCGCTCGAACTGTGCCCTCTCGACTCAACATGCACATGAAACGCCGTTACCCTGTGCAGCAACGTCCGCCCCCACCAACGAAAACCCTTCGTCAAGCCAGCCGGTAACCCCGCCAATCATTTCTTTCACCGGAAAACCCAGCTCAGCCAAACGAACCGCCGCCCGATGTACGCCATTGCAATGCGGCCCCGCGCAATAAACAACGAAAAGCGTCTGGCGCGCATAGTCAGCCATGCGTTCTGCGCTGATGGTGCGGCCAGGAATATTGATCGCGCCCGGCACATGGCCCTGCGCAAACGCCTCGCTGCTCCTTACATCTACCAGCACATAGTCGACGTCACCCGACCGCTGGCTACGTTCAACATCCGAACAATCCGTCTCGAACGCCAGACGGCGGCTGAAATGAAGCAGGGCATCGGATGGGCTTGCGGCAGGATATTCGCTGACCAGGCTTGGCATGGATTTCACTCCTCGGTTGAAGGTGCGCCCATTGTAGGAAGCCCGCCTGTATCGCTACAGTGGCGCATTCGACAGTCACCGGTAGTTTTCCGCCAATGCTCACGAACCCTGGTTTGGTCGCCGTGCTGGCCTATGACGGGCTGTGCACCTTCGAGTTCGGCATTGCCGTGGAGATCTTCGGGCTGCCACGCCCGGAGTTCGAATTCGCCTGGTACACGCATCGCATCGTCGCCGTCGATCCCGCACCAATGCACGCGGCAGGTGGCATGCAGGTCATTGCCGAGTTCGGCTTGGAGTCGCTCGTTGATGCCCATACCATTATCATTCCGGGCTGGCGTAGCCGCGATGAGCGCCCGCCGCAGGTGCTGCTGGACGCCTTGCGCGCCGCGTATCAACGCGGGGCGCGGCTGCTTTCCATCTGTTCGGGGGTGTTCGTGCTCGCGGCTGCGGGCCTTCTGGACGGCAAGCGTGCCACCACCCATTGGCGCTATACGGACGAACTCGCGGCACGCTATCCACTCCTTGAAGTTGACCCTGGCGTGCTTTACGTAGACTGCGGCCAGCTGATTACCTCGGCAGGCAGCGCTGCCGGTATAGATGCCTGCCTGCACCTGGTGAGTCGAGACTTTGGTACGCAGGTTGCCAACACCGTTGCCCGTCGCCTGGTTATGGCACCCCAGCGTTCCGGAGGGCAAACACAGTTCTTCCCCGCACCCCTTGCCCAGAAGCCTCGCGATGATCTTGCCGCGGTGCTGGAGTGGGCGACCTTGCATGTGGGCAGGCCGCTTACGGTCAAGCAGCTGGCAGCGAAGGCGCTGATGAGCGAACGTACCTTCCTGCGACGCTTCATCGAAGCGACAGGCATCACGCCGAAAACCTGGCTGCTTCAGGTACGCATGAACGTGGCGCGTGAGTTGCTGGAAAGCAGCCCATTGAGCAATGAGCAAATCGCCGAACGCTGCGGGTTCGCCTCGGCGGAAAGTTTCCGGGCAGCATTTCGCAAGATCGTGGGGTTGGCGCCCATGAGGTATCGTGCGCAGTTTGGCAACCACTGACCGTTCAGCGGTACCTTTGATACACCGTTTCTGCCAAGGAAGCAGAAACACGTGCATGTCGATTCTGTCGCGCCCTGGTACGCGTCAGCTGCTATCCGGACTCAGGGCGACTGACCGTTGTGGCGTCAGAAGCGCTCATCCCCGATCGCGGGCAAGATCAACTCCCGTACGAATGAAGCCCCTGACAGGCGCAACAACGCATCGACCATGGTGACCACATCATGTACCGGTACCCAACGCCGCTCACCTCGCGCAGCAGCCTGCACCAATGGCGTGGACAGGGCGTCATCGGTATTCAGGTAACCCAGCTGAAGCACGGTCACCGCCAGGTTGTCATCCCTGAAGCCTTCGCGTAGCGCATCAGCCATGCCGTTGAGGGCGAACTTGGAGGCACCGAACGCTGCCTCCGGGCGCCCGCTCTGGCGAAGAGCCGAAGTCGAGCCGGTGAGGATCAACTGCGGCCGGGGAGCACCGAGCAACCTGGGTATCAGGCGTTTGAGAAGAAGCAGCGTGGCGGTGACGTTCACCTCGACCAGCCGGGTGATCGATTCGTCGCTGTCTTCGGAGAATGCATAGTGCTCGCTGAAGGCATGCTCTTCCCAGATGCCGACGTTGTATATCAGTACGTCCAGATCGGCAGGTGTTCGGTCCGCGATCCGTGCTACAGCCGCCACTGGCTCGGAAAGGTCGGCATCGATCCAGTACAGGTCGATGCCCGGCGCAAGGGCCAGATCTTTCGGCTGTTTGCGTGATACGCCAATCAGCGTGTCCCCGGGCTTGCCGAGGCCTTCGAGCAAAGCCCGCCCCAGCCCTCTGCTGGCGCCTACGATCATCGTCTTCACATGCTGTTCCTCTTTCCCTGATCTGCTCCAGGCCTCACTGGATCGGTCATCGCCTTCGACAGGCCCAAGGCGATGAAGCCGATAATCTGGAAAACCAGCAGTGAAGTCGGAGTGTCCATTTCTGGTGCTTGCGAGTTCGTTTGCGCAAGCAGCGAGTGTGCCGCCACGCCACTCTAAAACCTTGAGTTAACTCGAGGTCAATAGCGGTTCAGGGTTACAAGGCTGGCATTTCACCTTTTCCGCCGTGGCCGCAGCAGCATTGGTCACCACACCGCCGAACAGCGCCAGCCAGTATCCCTCAAGCCGTGGCGACCGTGCTTTTCACTGTATCGAGCAGCCCCAGGCGCGTGGCCCGGCAGACAGCACTCACCACAGCCTTGAGTGATGCCTGGAGTGTGCTGCCGTCCCTGCCCACGCCAAACAGCAACTGGTTCTTGACACGTATTTCGATGTAGGCAATGGCTTCGGCCTCAGCACCATCACGCACGGCGTGCTCGTGGTAATCGGCAATATCGAAGACCAGCCCCTGCTGGGCGAACGCATGGACCAGTGCGGCCACTGGGCCATTACCCTTGCCAGCGAACGCCAGGCGTTCACCCTCGACCAGCAGTTGAGCGTCAAGGTAAGTGCAGGCTTCGTCAGTGGTGACCATGGGGTGCAGCAAGGCGTAGGGATTACCCTGCTCCAGGTAGTTTCTGGTGAAGCACGACAAGATCATTTCGCTGGTGATCTCCCTCCCTTCACTATCGGCGACCTGCTGCACCAGGCCGCTGAACTCCATCTGTAACCGGCGCGGCAGGACGATACCCTGCTGCTCCAGGAGATAGGCCACACCACCCTTGCCCGACTGGCTGTTGACCCGGATGACTGCCTCGTAGCTGCGCCCCATGTCGGCCGGGTCGATCGGCAGGTACGGCACCTCCCAGAAACCGTCGGGGTTTTTCCGCCGTTGGGCGAAGCCCTTCTTGATTGCGTCCTGGTGAGAGCCGGAAAATGCCGTGAACACCAGCTCTCCCGCATAGGGATGGCGTGGATGGGTCGGCAACTGGTTGCAGAACTCGACCTCACGCTGGACATGGATGATGTCAGAGAAATCCAGCTCCGGGCTGATGCCACTGGTGTAGAGGTTCATGGCCAAGGTCAGGATATCGACATTACCGGTGCGCTCACCATTGCCGAACAAGGTGCCCTCGACCCGCTCGGCGCCTGCCAGGCAGGCCTGCTCGGCGGTAGACACACCTGTGCCACGGTCATTGTGCGGGTGGATACTGATGATCACGCTGTCGCGCTTGCGTACGTGGCGGCAGAACCATTCGATCTGGTCGGCGAACACGTTGGCGGTCGAAACCTCCACGGTGGTAGGCAGGTTCAGGATCATCTTGTTGGTGGGAGACGGTTCGAATACGTCTATCACCGCTTCGCAAATTTCCAGGCCAAAATCGAGCTCGGTGAAGCAGAAGGTTTCTGGTGAATACTGGTAAGTCCACTGCGTCTGCGGATTGGCCTGCATCAGCGCCTTGATCTCCCGGGTAGCCTGCGTGGCGATGCCGATGCAACCTGCGCGATCCACACCGAACACCACATCACGAAATACGGGAGCCGTTGCGTTGTACACATGAACGATGGCACGTGGCGCCCCCTTGAGCGCTTCGAAGGTACGCTCGATCAAGTGTGTACGGGCCTGTGTCATGACTTGGATAGTCACATCTTCGGGGATCCGACCGCTCTCGATCAATTCACGCACATAGTCGAAATCGGTTTGCGATGCTGCCGGGAAGCCAACCTCGATCTGCTTGAAACCGACCTTCACCAAAAGGTCGAAGAATCGGCGTTTGCGTTCGGCGTTCATCGGCTCGATCAGTGCCTGGTTACCGTCTCGCATGTCGACGCTACACCAGGTGGGAGCGACCTTCTGGACCTGATTGGGCCACTGGCGGTCTGGCAGGTCGACTGTGGCGAAATGGCGATATTTGATTGATGGATCCTTAAGCATCATGGCGGCTTTCTCCTGGGCCTGTGTAACACCTTGTACTTGCCCGTGATGGACAAGCCAAAATATTGGATCCAATTTACACAGAACCTGGCTTACCTCGATTGCGTTATTCAGCATCAATTCGGTAACTTGCGAACATTTATTGTTAAAAACAATGAAAAAATGGATTTTTATATCAAAAAATGAAAATAGGCAGCCACAGATTGCCTTCTTCACCATCCCATCGGAAGCTACAGCCCCAAAATCTGGCAAAGGCGAATGCGCCTTCATGAAAAAGCGCTTATTGGCTTGCTTCCGTCTCCTCCTGCTTGAAGATACGGAACCCTCGCGCCTGATAATTTCGAAGCGCGGCAGGATGGTCGAAGGTGCAGGTATGTACCCACACCCGCTCTGTACCGCTCCACTCCCACGCTGCTCGAACAGCGTGACTCAGGAGCGCTCCGCCGAAGCCACACCCCAGGAATTGAGGTGCCAGCCCGAAGTAGCGTATCTCTGCGTTACTGCCATCGGGGCGATAGAGCTCGTAATAGCCGGCTATCGCACCACGGTAATAGGCAACCCAGGTACGATGGCAATCCTGTTCGACGAGTGCCTGCCAGTCAGAAATCCCCCAGGTGTCAAGATCGCCCCACTCCCAAGGTGTGCCTACCAGCTTGTACAGAAACCGATTGAATTCCGCCTGAGGCACTTCACATTCAATGATCTGGAGTTCGTGAGGCTGTGTTTTTTCCTTCAGGTCGGATGCCGAGACCATTTCCAGATAATAAGTGGTGCAAGACCGTTCCATCGTAGACTCCCTACCCTACAGGCCAGCTATTGGTGTGAAACATGACAATGACCACCGGGGCCGACATCGAGCCCGGTGGTTTTTCACTACCTTACCAATTGTGCGTGTAACTGGCAGTCAATACCGTGCCGGGTGCCGGCAAGTGGCTGGTGTTGTTGTTATTGCGCAGCAACTGGCTGTAGAGCGGGTAGTAGTCGCGGTTGAACAGGTTCTGGATGCCGACGCTCACCTTGTCGTCTGCGGAGATCTGGTACTGGCTGATCAGGTCGACTGTCGTATAACTGCTAACCTGATGTCGACCAAAGCTGTCCACCCCATCGAGCCTGTAGTCCTTGGCATCGAAGAACGTGGCTTGCAAGCGGTTGCTCCAATCCAGGGTCGGCTTGTATTGCACGTAGGCGGTCAGCTTCAGCGGCGGAACGCGATAGCCGGTCATGTCTTGCCAGTCTTTACCGTCCGGTTTTTCTCGTCCGCGCATCCAGGTCGCACTCCCCCCTGCGCCCCACACAGCATCGTCCGACAGCCAATCGGCACTGGCTTCAGCACCGTAGATACGCTCCTTGGTGCGGGTCAGAATCAGGCCGTTGTTGAAACTTTGTACATCCCCCAGTTTGGAGGTGGTGTAGAACAGTGCCAGGGTGCCAAGGGTGTTGCTGCCCAGCTCTCCTCGCCAGCCAAGCTCATAGTTGTTGGTCTTGACCGGCTCCAGGTTCGATGCGCCGATGTCGAAGCCACGGCGCGCATTGCGCAGCTGGATGCCCACGTCGGGCAACTGGAAACCCTGGCTGAAGGAGGCGTAGATTTCCTGGCCGAGTACCGGCGAGTAGACGATGCCCAGGTTCGACAGCACCGCATCGTAATGAATGTCGCCACCCTTCACCGCCACCGGGGAGGCAGACGTGGACTCGGACAACGGAACGAAGTCATCGAATTCGGCGGTGGAGTATTCGTAGCGCAGGCCGCCGTCGACCGACCAATGCTCATCGAAGCGATGCTGCAGCTGGGCGAAGGCACCGGCGCTTCGCGTCCTCAGCGGGGGCATGTAGGTGAGCTTGCCAGTCTTGTCGAAAACCAGGCCGCCACTGGCGTCATAAGCCGCCGGGTCGAAGACATCGAGCGGCATTTCGCTGCGCTCCTGGTTATAGTCACCACCCCACACCAGTTCGGTACTGCCGCTGTCGCCAATTGGCGTGCGCAGCGTCAGGCGGCTTCCGAAGACTTCGCTGTTTTGCATGATCTGGTCAACATTGCCGCCGCGGGTGGCAACGGCACGGGCATCGAACGGGGTGAAGCGCGTGAAGTAGTCCCGGTAGTACATCTGGGCAGAAAGCCGGCTCCCGAGGATGTCGAGATTTTCATACTCCAGGTTCACCAGCGTGTTGCGAATGCGGTTCTGCTCGTCAAGATCCAGGCCCTTGATCGCATTGGCCGGCACAGAGCCAGCAGGGAGTTTCGCGACGCTTGGGTCGGTAGCGTAATCGCTGTCCTGGCGGGCATCGTAGTGGCTGACTGCAAGCTGCACTCGCTGGTTCTCGTCAATGTGCAGCCCCAGCTTGCCGCCAATGTTGTAGATGTTCGAATCGAACAGGTCGCCTTGGCTTGGCTCCGGGGCGATCCGGTCACCGTGCGCATCATACGAGGCACCGATATGGCGGGTACCGAAGTCGAACGAGTAGTCCACCGCACCCTGAGAGCCCGCGAAATATTGCTGGAACTGCCCCCCCAGGCCATCGCTGCCAAGGCGGGTCAGCGGCGAGGTCGCGCTCAGGCTGGTTTCGGCGCGGTTTTCACCACCCGCGGGCCGTGTGGTAATGGAGATGATGCCCCCCGTGGCGCCGCTGCCGTAGATGGCGCTGCTGCCACGAATGACTTCGACCCGTTCGATCAGTGCCGGGTCGATGTTGGCCAGGTTGCGCGAGGAGTCGCGGTTGGTATTGAGCGGCACCCCGTCGACCATGACCAGCATGCTGCGCCCGCGCAGGGTCTGGCCATACTCGGTGACGGTGCGGCTGGAGTCGGACATGCCGGGAACCGCCTTGGCCAGTACCGTAGCCAGGCTCTCTGACCCCTGGCGCAGCTCCTGCAGTTGTTCATGCTCGAGAATGGTGGATTGCCGCGTCGCGGAAACCAGGCTGCTGCTGGTGCGCGAGGCGGTGATTTCCGTCTGGGCCATTTCCACGGGTCCGCTCTGGATTCCAGCACTTGATGCAGGGGCACCCTGCGCGACGATGACGAACGTGCGCTCATCCTTGGCCTGTACCTGCAAGCCAGTGTCCTTGAGCAGCGTTTGAAGTGCTTCCTCGGGTGTGAACCGCCCCTTCACCGCAGGCGCGTTTCGGCCTGCACCAAGATCGCTGGCGAAGATGATCTGTACCGAAGACTGCTGTGCGAGCGCGTTGATGGCCTCGCCCAGCGGTGCGGCGGGGAGATCCACGTTCACCTTTTCCCGGCCCTGGGCCGACATTGCGATGAGCAGGCTACTGGCAAGCAATGACAGGCGTAGCTGGCGACTGCGGAGGGGAAAATGCACTTCTCGAGTTCCTTTTTGTGGTTGGGCTTTTTCAGTAGCCGCCATGGGGATCGAGAAACCCTACCTGCGCCTGAGAATTATTTTCTTGTCGGTTTGCGTTGAATCCGGACGCTGCCGTCCCCTACCTGCAGCACGGCGACAGGCAGGATGCTGGGCAGCAGATCCAGTAGCAGGTCGACATTGCGCGCTTCGAACACCCCCGTCACCTTGAGTGCGGCCAGGCTTGGGTCGCTCAGCTCGATGGGGGCCTTGCGATAGTGGCGCAACAACGACACCGCTTCATCCAGCGGCGTCTGCTCGAACACGATGCGATCATCTTTCCATGCCATCGCCTTGGAGGCGTCAGCCTTTGCAACCGGCATCAGTTGCCCGCCAATCGAGTCGACCTGTTGCCCTGGCCTCAGGGTGACAGGCGCCTGTGCTGCAGTTGCAGCGGTGACGTCCACGCGCCCACGGGCCAGGGTCACACGCACCGCGTCGTTATCCAGCCGGCGGACATTGAACAGCGTACCGAGCACCTCGACTTTCGCCATGCCAGCGGACACCACGAAGGGGCGGTACACGGCCGAGGACACATCGAAAAGCGCCTGCCCTGCGCGCAGGTCGACTTCGCGGCTGAGCAGACGCCAACTGATATCGACATGCGTGCCACTGTCGAGCAGCAGCTTGCTTCCATCGCTCAGCAGCACAGCGCGCCGCTCACCAATGGCGGTAGCGAAACGCTCGCTCTTGTAGGCAGGGTTCAGCCACGCCAGGGCCGAAAAGGCGATCGCAACCGCTAGTGTAATACCGGCCGACTTCACCGCTTTGGAGGGCGCTGGCCTGGACGGCGGCATGGGGAACAGCTGCTTGAGCTCTTCACGATGTCGCCCCAGTGCCTCGTCCAATGGCGCCTGTTCGGGCTGCTTGGTCATGGATGCACCTCATCGCGCCCAAGCCGTTGCCTGCACGCCGCCAACCCCAGGCGCAGATGCTTTTCCACAGTCTTCAGGGAAATACCGAGGCGCGCAGCTACTTCTGCCTGGGGGATTTCGTGAATCTTGTGCATGACGAAAACAGCCTGGCAGCGTGGTGGGAGGTCTGCGATAGCGTTGACGAGCAGTTGAAACTCGCGCGCGCTGTCATACCTGGTCACCGGGGTGGCTGCCGGGCAGGCCACCTCTGGCAGCTCGGAAATTGCCTCTACCCAGGCGCCTCGGCGGCGATCGCTACGATAGCGGCTCACGGCGGTGTCGTGGGAGATTTTTCGTAGCAGGGCCAGTGGGGTTCTGACGTCTTCTTTCTCACCGCGCTCAAGCAACTGCACACACACGTCATGCACTACATCGCGCGCCACGCTTCTGTCGCCGAAGCGTCGGCGAATGTGGTCCACCAGCTCGTCATAGTGACGGACCAATGTAGACAGCAGCGACGGTTTGGCGGGATCGAACGACACGATGCATCCTGGATAAGAGGTAGGCCTCGAAAACAAGACACAAGTGTAAATGAGAAATAATTGCGAATAAACAAGCTACTGCATCGAGCCATGCTAAACCGAGAGAGGGCGAGGAATGGTCAGACCGTTGGCAATGGCACTGGCTTCCAGCTTTGCACGCTCCGCATCCAGAAAGACATAGGCGGCTTGCAGCGTGTTGATCTTCGCTTGAATTTCGGCCATCTTGCCGGCTACCAACATCGCGCCTTGGGCGCAATCGATCGTGTTACCGCGCTTGGCCGCAAGGATGTCGCCAATCTCGGCGAGCGAAAAACCGCCACTCTGGGCACTTTGAATAAAGGCCAGGTCAACAACGGTCTGGTCGCTGTAGCTGCGGTAATTGTTGGCTTGGCGATGGGCCACGATAAGCCCGAGTTGCTCGTAATAACGCAATGTATGGCGGCCCACCCCACTCCGGCGCTCCAACTCTCCGACATTCACGATAAAAATTCCTTGACTGTAGAGTAGGCTCTACACCTTAGCCTGCGCCGATCATCCAGACAAGGATTCAGATATGAGCGTGGAATGCTTCGTCACTGGCGGCAGTGGGTTTGTGGGTCAACATCTGCTGGCCCATCTTACCGCGACAGGGCACAAGACCTGGGTGCTCATGCGCAACCCTGCAAACATCGAACGCCTCAAAGAGCAGGTAGGCCAACTGGGAGGTAATCCCGCCTATTTAAACGCAGTTGAAGGAGACATCAGCAGGGATGGGCTTGGACTCAGCGAAGCAGACAGGCAATGCGTAACTTCGGCCGCGGTGGCCTTTCACCTCGCGGCGCAGTTTACCTGGGGCCTTACAATGGAACAGGCCCGCGCAGTCAACGTACAAGGGGCGCTGAGGGTCGCCAGGCTTGCGGCGAGCCAGCGTATCCGCTTGCTGATGGCTGGCGGTTATATGCTGCAGAACCTTACCCATCTTGCAAGTATCGGGGTTGATAACGCGCACCCTGAAAACACCAATTGGCCTGCAGTATACGGCCGTGTCGGGGGCTACGAAGGCAGCAAGCTGGAGTCCCATTTCGCGGTCATCCGTTACATGCAGGAGGTAGGCGCAGATTACTCGATCGTTCATCCTGCTACGGTATGTGGTCACAGCGAGAGTGGGCATATCCCTGAAGGTCAACCTCTGGTGGACCTAATCAGAAACCTGGCACTGGGCCGGTTCAAGGCTGTCCCCGGTTCCGCCAGGCACTGGTTGCCGCTGGTCAGCGTTGATTACCTGGTAAAGATGATGACGTGCGTGGCGTTCGACCCATCAATGGTCAACCGGCAGGTCCTGGCGCTGTATGAGCACACGCCGAACCTGCAGGGTATGCTTGAGCAAATGGCACAAACGCTGGATATAGAGCCCCCCCGCCGCCATGTACCCATAGGGTTGCTGAAGTGGCTGTTGGCGATTCCAGGGCTGGCCAACCGATTATCGATCAGCGCGGAGTCACTGAACTTCATCCAGACGCAGCGGTTCGACATGAACGACAGCCAGCAACTGGAACGAAAGTATCAGTTGGCCCATCCCGACATGACGCGAACTTTGGAAAAGACGGTGCGCTACGTTGAGGGTTACTTGCCCAATCGTCATGTTCATACTTCTGCATACCCTGCCGGAAGATAACAAACGGGTTCTGACAGAACGCGTGATTCTGTCGAACATTCCAGCAACTTCGGTGTTATATTGTTGCACATGAACCGATTGGTTACTTCCTGACCGTCTGGTTAGTTAAAGCGTGTCGACGCTCAACTTGGTCTTTAGGGAAAAAGGCGTGTGAATTGACGTGAAGCGTGACATCCACCTCGTTGTGCTACTGCTATCGGTCATCGGTTGCTCTCTCGCCTCGCTAACGCTGTGGAAGGTCATGGCTTCTCGCGAGCGTGCCCTGGAAGACGTCAATGTCCATGGCCTTAACCTGACCCAGGCATTGTCCACCTATTCGGAAGGTATTGTCCGTCAGAGCTCAATGCTGCTGCTCGGGCTGGTCGAGCGCCTGGAAACCGAGGGCTCCGGACCTGCGCAGATCGAGCGGCTGGATCAACTGGTCAAGCGCCAGCAACCATTGATGCCGCCAATGAGCGGCATCATGATCTACGCCAGGGACGGACGCTGGCTGATGTCGTCCAACCAGCCGACCCCGGTCGGTGCCAATAGCAGCGACCGCGCCTTTTTCATACACCATCGTGACGACCCGTCCCGCGACCCTTTCATCGGCCTGCCAATCCGTAGCCGCGTCAACCAGGAATGGGTGATCACCATCAGCCGGCGGTTCAACGATAACCATGGCGAATTCGCCGGCGTTGTCGCCATGACGCTTGGCGTGGAGAACTTCCTGCAGCTATTCGGCAAACTCGATGTCGGCCATGAGGGTGCCATCGGGCTGGCCTATACCGACGGTTCCATGCTGGTGCGCTACCCGTTTCGGGAACAGGACATGGGTCGCAACTTTTCGAAGTCGCCCATCTTTACCAAGTATCTCGTTGACCAGTCAGCAGGCACTGCATCGTTCACCTCCAGCCTGGACGGCGTGGAGCGCCTCTATGCATTTCGCAAGAGCGACAAGCTACCTTTGGTGACAACGGTCGCGCTGGGCAAGCAGGAGGCACTCTCGGCCTGGCGGCTCGAGGCGCTGCTGTCAACGCTGGTGGTCGCTGTGCTGCTGGCACTGACCGGGGCCATTGGCTGGCTGTTGATTCGCGCCATGAGCCGGCGAAATGCGGTCGAAAGCGAGCTTCGACTGACCCAGCAACGGCTACTCGACAGCAACCAGCAGCTCGAGAGCCTGGCGATGCACGATGCGCTCACGGGGCTTGCCAACCGGCGCTGCTTTGACGAAGCGCTGACTCAGGAAATCCGCACGGCCCATCGCAATGGCACCACGCTGGCTTTGCTGATGATCGACATCGATCATTTCAAACCCTACAACGACACCTACGGGCATCCGGCGGGCGATGCCTGCCTGCAGCAGATAGCCTCCCTGCTCTCCTCCTGCATTCGCCGCCCTCGCGACCTGCTGGCACGCTACGGGGGAGAGGAAATGGCGGTAATCCTGCCCGATACCGACAACGATGGAGCTGCCGTCGTCGGCAGGCTGATGCTCGAACGCCTGGCCTTGCAAGCCATCCCTCACAAAGGCAGCCCATTCGGACACATAACCGCCAGTATCGGCATCGCCTGCTCCAAAGGTACGGCCCTGGACAGCGCGCCATCACTGATTGAGCGCGCCGACCGGGCGCTCTATATCGCCAAGCAGGCCGGCCGCAATCGCCTCCATGTCGACCGGTCGAAGACATAAAGCCAAATAACAAGGAATGTATAAATGCAATCTCAATTCAGCAAAGGCTTGCTCTTTGCACTCTGCGCCGCTGCACTGAATGCAACGATCGGTGTACTCAGCAAGGTATTGATGAACAGTGGATTCAGTTCCAGCAGCATCGCCCTGATAAAAACAGTCCTCGGCTGCCTATTGCTGTCAGCACTGCTACTGTTCCTCAAGCGGCCACTGCATACGGCCAAATGGTTCCATGCCGCCGTTTGCGCCTTTCTCGGCATTTTTGTGCTGTTCCACTTTGAGACTTCGGCCTATAGCCATTACGCCGCGGCAGGCGTCGTGGTGATCCTGATGGCGAGCGCCTCCATTTCTTCGATATTACTGGGACGGATAGTCCTCAAGGATCCAATCACCGCCAATGCCACAGTAGGCGCCGGTTTGACCATAGCCGGTATTGCCGTGATTTTTGGAGCCGACCTGGACCAAGGCTTCACGCTGCAAGGCGCAATGCTCGCTGCGACTGGGGGCTGCGGCTACGGTGCATTTTCAGTTGCCATGAAGCGCATGGGCGTTTCCGGGGGGCTGCATTTCACTCGGCAACTATTGTTTTTCGGCAGTCTCTACCTGCTGATGCCAGCTGCAACCGATGGGTTCATCATGGGTGAACTGTCGCTGGGAGCGGTCCTGGCATTGCTGGCGCTGGCTGCGTTGCCGACTATCCTCGGCTTCTTCTGTACCACCAAGGCCATCGAATATTTGAAGCCATCACAAGTGCAGGCACTGGAGCTGACTGAACCGCTGTTTGCCGCGCTTCTAGCGTTCGTGATCCTCAATGAAGTGCCACGAGACACCTTGTACCTGGGGGCCGGGCTGATCCTCTGCGGATTATGTTTCTCCAACGAGCTGATCCGGTTAGGCAAAAAAGCACCACAGCCGTCCGGTGCATAATTCATTTTCAATCAGCACCCGGCGAGCACGCGCTCCTTGAGGCGCATGCTCGCACTGCCGCATTACCAGACTGCAATATCGTAGGTGAGATAAATCCGGTTGCTGTCACGACCTCGGGCAAAGTCAGAGCGGTATACATAGTTGCGCAGTTTCACGCCCAGCCCTTTGACTGGCCCGGACTGCACCACGTAGGCAAGCTCCACATCACGCTCCCACTCGCTGAGCCCGGCTTCACCGGAACGACCGTTGTCCCCGCTCAGGTAACGCGCCATGAAGGTCAGCCCGGGCACACCGGCCGCTGCAAAGTTGTAGGCGTAGCTCGCCATCCAGGTTTTCTCTTCCTCCTCGATGAACTTGCCTATGCCAACGTTACTGAACGAGTAAACCGTCGCGCCGCTGATGTACGGCAGCCCTGCCTCGCCGTCGAGCACCTGGTAACCGGCACCGACAGTGTGCCCGGAGTGGGTATAGGACAACTGCCCGCTGAACATGTCATTGTCGATCTGGCCGCCATGAGCGGCTCCGCTGTCGCGGCTCTTGAAATAGCGCAAGTCGGTGGTGAACACCCCTCCACCCAACGGCAGGTCGTGTACCAGGCCGGCATAGTCCTGGCGATAGAAGTGTTCGAGCTGGCCGTGGAAATAGCTCAAGCGCAGCTGCTTGCTGACGGCATAGTCGGCACCGGCAAAGTTGAAGTCGCCAGACTCGCCGCCACCATAACCATCCAGGAACAGACCGGTGCTGTCCGAGGAGTCCCGCTGCTTGAAGCGGTCCAGGTGGCCGGCGGTCAGGGTCAGGCCATCGACATCGGTACTGGTCAGCTGCGTACCCTGGTAGGTCTGAGGCAACAATCGTGCATCGTTGTACACCAACACCGGTGTCTTGGGCAGCAAGGTGCCATGCTTGACGATGGTCTGCCCCAGTCGCGCCTTGGCGGTTACCCCGGCACTGGCGAACTCGTCCGCGGCACGGCCATCGTCATGCACCGGCAGCAAGCCGGTACCGCTGCGGCCGCGGCCCGAATCGAGCCGGACGCCTACAAGCCCCAAGGCATCGAGCCCCAGCCCCAGCGGGCCTTGGGTGAACCCTGATTGGTAGTCGAGCAGAAAACCCTGCGCCCATTCCACCCGCTCGCTCTTTGCAGTTGCAGCAGCGCGGGCGCTCATGCCTTGTTCGTCGCGGAAGTTTTCGTTGAAGTAAACGTTGCGCAGCTGCAGCTTGAGCTTGCCGTCGTCGATGAATCCGGCAGCGCCGGCCACAGGCAGCCAGCCGCAGAGCAGGCCACAGGTGGCCCGGCGGAAAACAGTTCGGGACATTTTCGATACTCTGTTGTTGTTCTTGGATGAGGTGGGCGCCAGCGGCGCCCGAAGCAGATCAGACGAAGAAGGACAAGGCACCCGTGACCAAGGCCAGTGCGGTGATGACCAGTGATGTCAGCACCGCCCATTTCACGGTGGCCTTCTGGAAGTCGCCGATGTCGCGATCGACCATGCCCACCAGCAGCAAGGTCGAGGCCACCAGCGGGCTCATCAGGTGCACTGGCTGCCCCAGCACCGAGGCGCGGGCGATTTCAACCGGGTCGATGCCGTAGGCGGCCGCAGCGTTGGCAAGGATCGGCACCACGCCGAAGTAGTAAGCGTCGTTGGACAGTACGAAGGTCAGCGGCATGCTGGTCAGCGCCACCACCAGCGGGAACCAGTGGCTCCACGCCTCGGGAATCCAGTCGACCAGGGTCTGAGCCAGCGCATCGACCATCTTGGTACCCGAGAAGATCCCCGCGAAGATGCCTGCGGCGAATACCAGCAGTACCACTGTCATGGCATTGCCAGAATGGGCGAGGATGCGCTCTTTCTGCAGATCCAGCTGCGGGTAGTTGATCATCAGCGCCGCGACGAAACCGATCATGAACAACAGTGCGGAATGCATCACGCCCATCACCAGCGCTGCCATGACGGCAATCACCAGCACCAGGTTCACATACGCCAGGCGTGGGCGCTTATGTGGGCTCTCGCCGAGGATTTCCTTGATGTAGCAGTTGCCGCCACCCGACTCCAGGGCGATGTTGCCGATGCGTCGGCGCTCGGCGCGGCCCAGCAGGAACGCGGTGAACACCACCCAGGCCGCACCGCCGATCACGGTCGGCAGCATCGGGATGAAATACTCGGTCGCATCCAGCCCGAGCGCGGCAATGGCCCGGGTGGCCGGCCCACCCCAAGGGCTCATGCCACTCATGATACTCAGCGACAGCATGGATACCGTGGCCAGGATCATCGGGTTCATGCCAATGCGCTTGTACAGCGGCAGCATGGCCGCACAGGTAATCATGTAGGTGGTGGTGCCATCACCGTCGAGCGCCACCAACAGCGAGAGCAGCGCGGTACCGATGGCGATCTTGACCGGGTCGCCATTGACGCGCTTGAGGATCTTGCGGATCAGCGGGTCGAACAGGCCGGCATCGATCATCAGGCCGAAGAACAGGATGGCGAACAACAACAGGGCCGCCGAGGGCGCCACCATTTTCAAGCCATCGAGCATCATCTTGCCCAGCTCGGGGGCGAAGCCGCCGATCACTGCAAAGACAATGGGTACCACGGTGAGCGCAACGATTGGCGACAGGCGTTTGCTCATGATCAGGTAGGTGAAGGTCACCACCATGATCAGGCCCAGGAGTGCGAGCATGGTCTTTTCTCTTGTTTTTATTCTATTGCGGCCATCGGCAAGGCAGACGGCCCCCTACCCCACTCGGCATCGCAGGGATGCTGAGTGGGATTCTAAGTCAACTATGGAAGGTGAAGAGGCTTTTCAGCCGTGATGCCGAGGCTCGGCAGACCAGTCGGCCTGCGCAATATCCGCCTCGTCCGGTGCAGCCGGAATGCCGTTCAGGCGGCGCAGCAAGGTTTCCCGCTCACAGGCATTCTCCGACAGCGAGATGACCACCGTGGCCACGGCATTGCTGGCCAGGCTGGTCAGGGCACGCGCCTCGGACATGAAGCGATCGATGCCGATCAGCAAGGCAAGCCCTGCCAACGGGATGTCGTGAATGACGGTCAAGGTCGAAGCCAGCGCAACGAAACCACTACCGGTCACACCCGCCGCGCCTTTTGACGACAACAGCATGATCGCCAGCATCGTCACCGTCTGGCCAAGGCTCAGGTCGATGTTGCAAGCTTGAGCGATGAAGACCGCCGCCAACGACAGGTAGATGGCAGTACCGTCGAGGTTGAAGGAGTAACCGGTTGGCAGTACCAGCCCGACCACACCTTTCTTGCAGCCCAGTTTCTCCAGCTTTTCCAGCATGCGCGGCAGTACAGGCTCGGTGGACGAGGTGCCGAGCACCACCAGAAACTCCTCGCGGAAATAGCGCAGCAGCTTCCACAAGCTGAAGCCATGGGCACGGCAGATGCCGCCAAGCACCACCAGCACGAAGAACGCACAGGCGATGTAGAGCGTACCGACCAGCTTGGCCAGTGCCCCCAGGGACGTCACGCCGTACTGCCCGACGGTAAAGGCCAGCGCACCGAAGGCGCCGACCGGGGCGAAGCGCATCAGGTAGCCAAAGATGCGAAACACCATGGTCGAGGCAGACTCCAGCACATCGAGTACCGGCTTGCCCTTCTCGCCCATCGAAGACAAGGCGAAGCCGCTGAGCACCGCGATGAACAGCACCGGCAACACTTCACCCTTGTTGAACGCCCCGATGAACGTGTCGGGAATGATATGCATGAAGAAGTCGACCACGCTGAGCTTCGCCGCAGATGCGGCGTACTGGCCGAGCCCCGCAGTGCTGAGAGTGGCAGGGTCGATGTTCATGCCGACACCAGGACGGAACAGGTATACCGCTGCCAGGCCGATCATCAGGCTGATGACAGTCAATACCAGGAACAGCAGCAAGGTCTTGCTCATCAAACGCCCGAGGGAGCGCTTGTCGGTCATCCCGGCGATACCGGTGACGATGGTGCAGAAGACCACCGGCGCGATCATCATCTTGATCAGCTTGATGAACGCATCACCCAGGGGCTTGAGCGCAACGGCCTGTTGCGCCCAGAAGTGACCGACCACCACGCCCAGCAGGACGGCGCAGAGGATCTGGAAGTACAGCGATTTGGCGAGTCTCATGAGGCATCACCCATTGTTGAAATTGTGCGGATGCGCTTGTTGCGAATGTACAGGTCTGGACTACCGCCTGGGCCTACCCCGCCAACCTGCGGAATGTAGGCGCGTAAACGAAGCCTGAGAACAGCCGCCGGGCGGTTCGCACCACAGAGGCCTGAATCGTCTTGCCATCTGCGCCACTGCGCGACAGCGCGACATCGATACCGCCGCTTGGATGTTCCAGACGCACTTCGGTCAACTGCACGGCGCCCTCGCCCAGCAGATCGCCGATCACCGTACCTGGGCTGACGCAGGCAGTCGCCAGCCCTATCGCTCCGGTGATGGCCAAGGCGCGGTGGCAGTTGTGCGGCATGAAGTAGCGAACCTGCAACGTGCCGTCATAACGGGGCTTGGACACCAGAACAGGCTTGGGGATGACCATGCCGCTGACATCACCCAGGCCCATGGCCTTGCCGGCCTTCAGGCGCAACGCCTCGAGGCGCTCGAGCAGTTCGCCGTTGGCGTCGAGTTCGGCCGGGGATTCCGAGCCGGTGACGCCCAGCTGGCTGGCCTCCACCACCATCATCGGCATGGCCATGTCGATGCAGGTGACCGCAACGCCGTCGATCACATCCTTGGCCTTGCCAGTCGGGAACAGTTTGCCGGTCTTGCTGCCGACCGCATCGAGGAAGGTCAGGTGTACCGGGGCGGCAGTGCCCGGTACGCCATCGATCGCCGTGCGGCCTTCATAGCGCACGATGCCGCCGGGGGTTTCCACCAGCGAATTGACGAAAGTGCCGGTGTTCAGGTTGCGAATACGCACCAGCGTCTTGCCGTCCTGGCCTTTGACAAGCCCTTGCTCGATGGCGAACGGGCCAACGGCGCACAGCATGTTGCCGCAGTTGGGCGCGGTATCGACCCGGCGCTGGGCGACCATGACCTGCACGAACAGGTAGTCGACGTCGGCGTCGGCATGCAGCGAGGGGCTGACAATCGCTACCTTGCTGGTCTGCGGGCTACCGCCACCGATGCCGTCGATTTCCAGTTCATGCCCGGAACCCATCAGGTTGATCAGCAATTCGTCGCGTTCGACCACATTGGCAGGAAGGTCCCATGCATGGAAAAAGGGGCCCTTGGAGGTGCCACCGCGCATGAGTACGCAAGGAATTCGTTGCATGATTTCGCACTCTTGTTGATCAATGGACATCATTGATGCTGTGGACAAAAGATTGACAGGGATGGATAAATCAATCCAATGCAAATATCGTAGTTATTGTTCCGATTTGAGCATCAATACCGAACCCAATGCCAAGAGCGATCCGAGATGGAATATGAGCTGCAAGACATACGATCTTTCGTGAAAATCGCCGAACTCGGCAGCTTCCACGAAGCCGCAGAAGCGCTGCACCTGTCCCAGCCCGCCTTGAGCCGACGGATCAAGAAGCTCGAGGAAGGCTTGGGCACTTCGTTGCTGGAACGCACTACTCGTCGCGTCAGCCTGACCAGCGTCGGGCGTGACTTCCTGCCCAAGGCCAGGCGCCTGCTGGATGACTTCGAAGACTCGATCCTGAGCATTCGCGAACTCGCAGAACGACAGACCGGCCAGGTAACCCTCGCCTGTATTCCGACCGCAGCGTTCTATTTCCTGCCATCGGTGATCCGCGACTACAACGAGCAATACCCCAAGATCCGCATTCGTCTGCTGGACCTCAGTGCCAACGACGGGCTCGAAGCCGTGCTGCGGGGTGAAGCCGATTTCGGCATCAACATGATGAGTGGCCAGCACCCGGACATCGAGTTCGTCTCCCTGGTACAGGAGCACTTCGTGCTGGCCTGCCGCAGGGACCACAAGCTGGCGAACCGTGAGGCCGTCACCTGGACAGAACTGGCCGACTACCGCCTGATCGGCGTAGGCCGGCTTAGCGGTAACCGGATGCTGCTGGACCATGCCCTGTCCGGGCTCAACCTGCGGCCCAAGTGGTTCTATGAGGTTCAGCACCTGTCGACCTCGCTGGGCATGGTCGAGGCCGGGCTGGGCGTGTCGGCCATGCCCAGCCTGGCCATGCCCAGCGCCGACCACCCGACCCTGGTCAGCGTGCCGCTGATCGAGCCCCAGGTAACCCGCACCCTGGGGTTGGTCTACCGCAGAGGGGCGTCGCTGTCGCCGGCAGCGGAGAAGTTCGTGTCGATCCTGCTGGACAAGTGGCCCAACCGTTGAACGAAATGCCTTGCTTCCGGCTCGGCACGGCGCAAGGGGCATACGGACTGAGTTCATGGTTCACTCCCCGCCCAGGCCCAGCTTGTTGGGCCAGCGCTTCTCGATTGCAAACTTGAGCAGTGCCGCGCTGCGGAACAGGCCATGGGCAAACTTGCCATAGGGCAGCGTGATGAACAGCGCCATCACCGTCCCCAGGTGAAGCGCCAGCACGATCGCCATCGCGGCGGTATCACGCAGGCCCAGCAAGGCGAGGCCTGTGGCGCTGACCAACAGCAGAAGCAGAATGAAGGCCCGGTCCATGGGGCGCTGGGCCACATCGCCCTGCTCCGGCGCCCTGCGCAGGTTCAGCGCCAGCAACCCGGCCGGCCCGACAATCAAGCCAATTCCGCCCAGGGTTCCGAGCAACACCGGTGCACTCAGCAGCGGGTAGGGCGCCTGCTGGCCCAGCAGGTAGTGATAACCGGTGGCGACCACCGTGGCGGCAAAGCACAGCATGAAGCCGTAGAAGGTGAAGTGATGGAAGCGACGGCGCCAGAGCGTGTAGCGATCATCGGCATTGTTGCAACCTTGGCCGTGCCCACCGTCGAGGTATTTCAGGGTCAACACCGCGCTTGATGCCTCGAACACCGCCCCTTTGGCCGGTTGCGCCAGCGCCTCGGCAGGCGAGACCGAGCGCCAGAAGCGACGTACCGCCACCGCCAGGGCCAGCGCTGCAGCGGCAAAGACGCTACCGAACATCAGTGCCAGGGTGTTGTGCGGGAAGACCGCATAGAAATTCCCAGCCAACCGCCCGGGCAGCAGCGTGCCGTTGACGAACAAGGTCAGCAGCAGGAACAGCGACAAGGCTACGGCCAATGCACTGGCGACATAGGTGCCGTTGTGCCTGTACAGCCGCCCGAAGAGGGCCGGCCAGGCGTACTCGGCGTATGTCTGCCCGCGCACCTTGGCCATCGCCTGGGGCACGTTCACCGCGAATTCGTGGGGCTGCGCGTACTGGCAGGCATGCAGGCAGGCGCCGCAGTTGTGGCACAGGTTGGCCAGGTAATGGATATCGGCCTTGCCGAACTCCAGCCTGCGGGTCATCGCCGGGAAGACCGCGCAAAAGCCCTCGCAGTAACGGCAGGCATTGCAGATCCGCATTTGCCGGTCCACTTCCTGCTCCTCGACGTTCAACACCGGGATCAGTTCGAGGGCCGGCCCGGCGGTGTCAGGCTGGCGTGGCTCAGGCAGTTGCGCAGTCATGGCTCTTCTCTTTTTCTGGATGTTCGTAACCCGCCGCCGCAGCAGCGCTGGTCCCGGCGATACGGCCGAAGGCGGTGCCAATGGACATGCCGACGCCTGCGGTGTAGCCCTTGCCCAGTACATTGCCCGCCATCATTTCGCCAGCAACGAACAGGTTCGGGCTGGGACGCCCGTCGAAATGGACGGCGGCGGTTTCATCGGTGCGCAGCCCCAGGTAGGTGAAAGTCACGCCAGGGCGCAGCGGGTAGCCGTAATAAGGCGGCGTATCGATCGGGCGCGCCCAGTGGCTTTTCGCCGGTTCCAGGCCTGCGGTGTGGCAGTCGTCCAGCCGGGTGTGGTCGAAAGTGCCCACCTGGCAGGCTCGGTTGTAGGCATGCACGGTTTCGAGGAAGGCCTGCACAGGCAAACCGAGCAGGCCGGCCAACGCCTCCAGACTATCGGCGGTGGCACCCGGAAAAACCGGTGGCATGAAGCGCCCGAGGGCTTTCTGGTCGATGATAGAGAACCCCACCTGCCCAGGCTGATGCGCCACCAGGCGCCCCCAGATGGCATAGCGCTTGGGCCAGAAATCCTCGCCTTCATCGTAGAAGCGCTGGCCATCGCGGTTGACCACCACGCCCAGCGACACACAATCGATGCGCGTGCAAATGCCGCCGTCGTACAACGGCGCACGAGCATCGATCGCCACCATGTGCGCCTGGGTCGGGTCGCCAATCGTGTCGGCGCCCTGTTCGATCATGCGGCGCAACAGCACCCCGTCATTGAAGCGCGTGCCACGGATCAGGAAATTGTCCGAAGGCCACTCCCCTCGCTCGTTCTGCCCCCACGCCTCGCGCAACCACTCACGGTTGGACTCGAAGCCGCCGGCGGCAAGCACACAGGTACGCGCCTCGATGCGCTCGGCAGGCAGGTGTCGCCCCTGAACCTCACGCGCCGGCACATGGGCCGCGACGAAGCGTCCGCCCTGCAGTTCGATGTCGGCTACTGGCGTGTCGTAGCGTATCTGTACGCCAAGGTTTTCGGCGCTGCGAAAGTAGGCATTGACCAGTGCCTTGCCGCCGCCCATGAAGAAGGCGTTGGTCCTTGCTGTGTGCAGCGCACCCGACAATGAGGGCTGAAAATGCACGCCATGGCGGCGCATCCACCCACGACAACTGGAGGACGCGCGAATCACCAGCCGCGCAAGCTTTTCGTCGGTCTGGCCACCGGTAACCTTCAGCAGGTCCTGCCAGAATTCTTCTTCCGGGTACGCCTCGACCAGCACATCCTGCGGTCCATCATGCATGCACCTCAAGTTGCGCGTGTGTTGTGAGTTGCCACCACGCCAGGCGCGGGGTGCGGCCTCGAGCAGCAGCACGCTGGCTCCGGCCTCTCGCGCCATCAGCGCGGCACAGAGGGCGGCATTGCCCCCTCCGATGACTAGCACATCGATCATTTCGCCTCCAGATCACGAAGAGCCGAATGTTCGGCTGCTCCTCGTGACCGGGGACTTTAATGAGCGCCCGCAGACCGCGAAACGCGATGGTCGGGGGGAGGCATTCAGTTTTTCTAAAGGGTCGGAACAAGCGCCCCCGGCGCCTGGGTCAAAGCAGCCGTGCGCCTGGCCATCGGCCCTGCTCCACCAGCTCCCGGGCAACGTCCTGCAGTACGATCCGCGTAGCCAGCGCCGCCGGTGAGAGCTCGTCATCAGTCAGGCTGACAATCACATTGCGACGCTGCGCCAGGGCTTCGTCGACAGCAAACACGCGCAGGCCCGCCTGATGCGCCCGGGCCACTGTCGCGCCAGGTTGGATGGTGGCGGCATGGCCCGCACACACGCAATCCATCAACAGCGACAGGCCATCGACTTCCATGACGATGCTGGCCTCCAGCCCTGCCCGCTCGAAAATCGAGCGCAACGTCGTGCGCAATCCATGCTGGTTGCTGGGCATCACCAACGGCAACGTCGCGATCTGTTGCAACGTGAGCGACTCGCCCCAGCCGTCCTTGACCAGCGGTGCGGGAACCAGCACGAACAGCCGTTCCGTCAGCAGCCCCCGCACCTCCAGGCGCGGCCCCGTCTCTGCCTGGAACAGCACCGCCAGGTCAAGGTGCCTGGCATTGAGTTGGTTCATCAGATAACCAGACAGCATCTCCACCAGGTGCAGACGGATATCGGGATAGCGCTCTCGCATCCTGTCGATCAAGGCAAGGCCAAGAATCGAAGCCGTGGTCGGAGCCAGCCCCACGCTGGCATAGCCGCTCATGCGGCCACTTTGAGCTGCCAGCACAGCATGTTCCGCCTGACGAAGCGCAAGACGCGCATGGTATTCGAAGGCCAGTCCGGCCGCGGTCGGCGCTACGCCGGTGCTCGAACGCGTCAAAAGCCGGGTACTCACCTCGCTCTCCAGCTTCGACAACTGCTGGCTCAAAGCCGAGGCGCCAACCCCTAGCTCGACCGCAGCCCTGCCAAGGCTGCCGTACTCCAGAACACTCAGGAAATAGCGAAGCTGACGTAACTCCATACAGATCTCTTCAACGATGGGGGCAGGCCTGGAGCATGTTAAACGTATTTGCACAGCGTGGGCGGTCAAGCCTTGATCGACAGGACGCTACGGTGGAACGGACTGGCCCGCCCTCATGGAACTGCATATAGCTGGATGATTGAGCAGGGCCTCTGTGGGAGCGGGCGTGTCGAGGCGTCGAACCGCCGCGAACACCGGCGCAGCCGGTGCCAACCACCGCGTTGAATTTTTCGCGGGCACGCCCGCTCCCACAGAGGCCGCGTCGCGCTTGCGAATTGAGTTCTCTGCGCGACAGCGCAGCCCAAAGGGCTGGGCGATCTCCTGCAAGGCCTTCTTTTCGTCTGCAGGAATCAATCTGGCAGGCCTTGCAATACATGCGAAAAATCGTATATTTGAAAAACCATATATATCAAGCATGAAAAGCAAACACCGAGAACTGCCATGACTGACTCGCTGACCCCGACCCAGGTCTTCAAATGCCTCGCCGACGAGAACCGCATTCGGATGATGCTGCTGATCGCTCGCGAGGAAGAGCTGTGCGTCTGTGAACTGATCTGCGCCCTGGAAGAAAGCCAACCCAAGGTTTCTCGCCACCTCGCACAACTGCGCACCTGCGGCCTGCTTGAAGACCGCAGGCAGGGCCAATGGGTTTACTACCGCCTGCATCCAGAACTGCCCGCCTGGGTACGCGATGTGCTGGTAACCACGCTGGAAGCCAATCGCGAATGGTTGAGCACCAGCGCCAAACGACTGGACACCATGGGTGACCGCCCTCAGCGCGTCGCTGCCTGCTGCTGACCACTGCCGAGAAAAAAGGCATTTCTCGCATTGCCTTTCGAACAACTGGATGCAGCCCGGCTCAAGGCCGAGCTGGCGATCATCGGAACGCTCTGACGTTCAGGGAGATACACCATGAGCAAAAGCCGGCTTTCCTTCCTCGACCGCTACCTGACGGTCTGGATCTTCCTGGCCATGGGCCTGGGGATCACTCTCGGCAGCCTGTTCCAGGGGTTGCCAGCGTGGCTGAACAGGCTGTCGGTGGGCTCGACGAACATCCCCATCGCAATCGGCCTGATCGTCATGATGTACCCGCCATTGGCGAAGGTGAAATACGAGGAGTTGCCACAGGTCTTCAAGAACAAGCGCATCCTTGCCCTGTCGCTGATCCAGAACTGGGTGATCGGCCCGGTGCTGATGTTCGGGCTGGCAGTAGTGTTCCTTTCCGACAAGCCCGAGTACATGACCGGCCTGATACTCATCGGCCTGGCGCGTTGCATCGCCATGGTGCTGGTATGGAACCAGATCGCCGGCGGCAATAACCAGTACGTGGCCGGCCTGGTCGCCTTCAACAGCATTTTCCAGATTCTGTTCTTCAGCGTGTACGCCTGGATCTTCCTGGGCCTGCTGCCGCCACTGTTCGGCCTGGAAGGTAGCGTCATCGAGACCAGCTTCCTCGATATAGCCCAATCGGTGTTGATCTACCTGGGTATCCCGTTCCTGGCCGGTTTCCTGACCCGCAAGACCCTGATCAGCCGTAAAGGCGTCACCTGGTACCAGGAGCACTTCATTCCGAAAATCAGCCCGCTGACCCTCGTGGCGTTGCTGCTGACCATCGTTGCCATGTTCAGCCTGAAAGGCGACATGGTGCTGCAACTGCCGCTGGACGTGCTGCGCATCGCCATCCCGCTGACCATCTATTTCGTGGTGATGTTCCTCTTCAGCTTCTGGATGGGCAAGCTGCTGGAGGCCGACTACCCCCGCACCACTGCGCTGGCCTTCACTGCGGCAAGCAACAATTTCGAACTGGCCATTGCGGTGGCCATCGCCACCTTCGGCCTCGCCTCGCCGGTCGCGTTTGCCACCGTCATCGGGCCCTTGGTGGAAGTGCCGGTACTGATCTCGCTGGTTGGCGTGGCCTGGTGGCTCAAGCGTCGCTGGTTCGATCAGCCATCTGGCGCCTTGTCCCAGGAGTGAAACATGACCGAACACCACATTCCCAACATCGACAACGACCTGGTCGATCTGCCGACAGCCGAGAAACTGGCGATCGCGCAGCGGTCCACCCACAAGCCTCGCATCCTGCTGCTGTACGGATCGACCCGCGAACGTTCGTTCAGCCGTCTGCTGACGGAAGAAGCGGCGCGCCTGCTGGAGCACTTCGGTGCCGAGACGCGCATCTTCAACCCGTCCGGGCTGCCACTGGCGGATGACGTGCCCGATGACCACCCCATGGTCAAGGAACTGCGCGATCTGGTGTTGTGGTCCGAAGGCATGGTCTGGTGCTCGCCGGAACGCCACGGTGCAATGACCGGCGTGTTCAAGTCGCAGATCGACTGGATCCCCCTGAGCATGGGCGCCGTACGGCCGACCCAGGGCAAGACCCTTGCGGTCATGCAGGTATGCGGTGGTTCGCAGTCGTTCAACGTGGTCAACCAGTTGCGCGTGCTTGGCCGCTGGATGCGCATGTTCACCATCCCTAACCAGTCGTCCGTGCCCAAGGCCTACCTGGAGTTCGACGAAACGGGCCGCATGAAACCGTCCCCGTACTACGACCGTGTCGTCGACGTCATGGAAGAACTGGTGAAGTTCACCCTGCTGTTGCGCGACCGCGCCGACTACCTCGTCGACCGCTACTCCGAGCGCAAGGAGTCGGCCGAGGAATTGTCCAGGCGTGTCAATCAACGATCCATCTGAAGTCACAACTCGAGAACAAGACCATGGCAATCAAAGTAGGCATCAATGGGTTTGGCCGTATCGGTCGCCTGGCGCTGCGCGCGTCCTGGGGCTGGCCGGAATTCGAATTCGTCCAGATCAATGACCCGGCCGGCGACGCCGAGACCCACGCCCACCTGATCAATTTCGATTCGGTCCACGGGCGCTGGGATCGTGAAGCCGGGGCAGATGGCGACTCGGTGGTGATCGAGGGCAAGCGCATCAAGGTCACCGCGAACAAGAACATTGCGGACACCGACTGGTCGGGCTGCGAGCTGGTCATCGAAGCCAGCGGCAAGATGAAGTCGGTAGCCGTGCTCCAGGCCTACCTGGACCAGGGCGTCAAACGCGTGGTGGTCTGCGCGCCAGTGAAGGAGAAAGGCGCGCTGAACGTGGTGATGGGCGTCAACCAGCACCTGTTCGACCCGGCGCAGCACCGTATCGTCACCGCCGCTTCCTGCACCACCAACTGCCTGGCCCCAGTGGTCAAGGTGATTCACGAGAACCTGGGCATCCGCCACGGCTCGATCACCACCATCCATGACCTGACCAATACCCAGAGCATCCTCGATACACCGCACAAGGACCTGCGTCGCGCCCGCGCCTCGGGCATGAGCCTGATCCCGACCACCACGGGTTCGGCTACCGCAATCGCCGAGATCTTCCCTGAGCTGCGCGGCAAGCTGAATGGTCACGCTGTGCGTGTACCGCTGGCCAACGCCTCGCTCACCGACTGCGTGTTCGAGGTGGAGCGTGAGACGACGGTTGACGAGGTCAATGCGCTGCTGAAAGCCGCTGCCGAAGGGCCGCTCAAGGACATCCTCGGCTACGAAGAACGCCCTCTGGTGTCCATCGACTACCGCACCGATCCACGGTCTTCGATCATCGACGCGCTGTCCACCATGGTGGTCAATGGCACCCAGGTGAAGATCTACGCCTGGTACGACAACGAGTGGGGCTACGCCAACCGTGCAGCTGAACTGGCACGCTTGGTCGGCGCAGCGGAGTAACCGGCAATCATGAAGGAGTTGTCAGCCCTGCCTGCACAAGTGCGTCAGTACCTGCTGGTTACCGGCAACTACTGGGCCTTCACTCTCACCGACGGCGCATTGCGCATGCTGGTGGTACTGCACTTCCATTCGCTGGGCTACACGCCGCTACAGATTGCGGCGCTGTTCCTGTTCTACGAAGTGTTCGGCGTGATCACCAACCTAGTGGGCGGCTACCTCGGCGCCCGCCTGGGGCTCAACCGCACCATGAACATCGGCCTGGGCATGCAGGTGCTGGCCTTGCTGATGCTCACGGTGCCGGCAGCCTGGCTGACAGTGCCTTGGGTGATGGCGGCACAGGCGCTGTCCGGCATCGCCAAGGACCTGAACAAGATGAGCGCCAAGAGCTCCATCAAGCTTCTGGTGCCGGACAGCCAGCAAGGCACCCTGTACAAGTGGGTAGCCATTCTCACCGGTTCGAAAAACGCGCTAAAGGGCGTGGGCTTCTTCCTTGGTGGTGCCCTGCTCGCCCTGCTCGGCTTCACCCTGGCGGTGCTGGCCATGGCGGCGGTACTGGCATTGATCTGGATCGGCAGCCTGATCCTGCTGAAGAAGGACCTGGGCAAGGCCAAGGCCAAACCGAAGTTCCGCGACATGCTGTCCAAGAGCCGGGCCATCAACATTCTCTCGGCCGCACGGCTGTTTCTCTTTGCCGCCCGTGACGTCTGGTTCGTCGTCGCTTTGCCGGTGTACCTGAGCACGGCTTTTGGCTGGGACTTCTGGCTGGTCGGCGGTTTCCTGGCTGCATGGATAATCGGCTACGGCATCGTCCAGTCGCTTGCCCCCCACATTACTGGCAAGAAACGCGGCCATGTGCCCGACGGTCGCGCGGCTTTCATCTGGGCGATCGCCCTTGCCGGGCTGCCGGCGCTTATCGCCCTGGGCCTGTCGGCAGGCTGGTCGGCGCAGGTGGTGCTTCTGGGCGGGCTGATGCTGTTCGGCGTGCTGTTCGCCGTGAATTCGTCGCTGCACAGCTACCTGATCGTCAGCTATGCCCAGGAAGACGGGGTATCGCTGGATGTGGGCTTCTATTACATGTCCAACGCGCTAGGGCGGCTGGTCGGTACGCTGCTTTCCGGTTGGGTATTCCAGGCTTACGGGCTGGGAGCCTGCCTGTGGATCTCCACAGCGTTTGTTCTGCTGGCTGCCCTGATTTCTATCGCATTGCCAAGGCATGCTGCCGGGGTGCTCCAGGCTAGCGAAGAAAAAAGGTAAAGGGGTGATCCATAGCTGCCCACAATCGATCCTTGGCTGTCGTTCTGCCCAACAGAAATCATTGTGGGAGCGGGTTCACCCGCGAACACCGGCACAGCCGGTGCCATCCACCGCGGCGCCTGCTTCGCGGGTAAACCCGCTCCCACAGAGTACGCGTCGCGCTTACAAAATCAGTTATCTTTTAGCGTCCGCTTTGGGTCCATAGCGGTTGGTCTCGGATGGCTGCTAACGACCCGGCGCTTACACTGATCCACGCTCTGTTGCTTGTACCGGCCTCTTCGCAGCACAAGGATGCTCCTACAAAGGACGCGTCAGACGAGCGATATTTGTTCTCTGCGCGACAGCGCAGCCCAAAGGGGCTGGGCAATCTTCCTCGGGAAAATCACCAGCCTTCATGCATGCGCTGTACCTGTGGGAGCCGCGCTTGCCGGCGATGGGCCGCGAAGCGGCCCCGGTTACAGATGCCGCCATGCCTTTGCGCATGGGACAGCGTCGCACACCGTGCTGACGGTGTTCGCCCACAGCATGATGGGCACCGTTCAACCCGCCTACCCTGCCTCCCTGCCAAAGGCGTAATCCTTGAAAACTGACCACCCGGTCCCATGGGAGCACTGTACATGCCTATCGACTTCAGGCCCGCTCAAGCCTCGGACGCGCACGATATTGCGCGCTTCTTTCAACTGACATCGGAGGGCATGGCCGATTACATATGGAGCAAGCTTGCCGCTCCTGGAGAAGCATTGCTGAGCGTCGGTGCGTCTCGCTATGCCAGGGAACAAGGCGACTTTTCCTACAAGAACTGCCTGATGGCCACTTTCGAAGGGCGTGTCATCGGCATGATGCATAGCTATGCCTTGCGCGAGACCCCTGACAGGTCTGTCGAGGCAGACCCGGTCCTCGCGCCTTATTCCGACATGGAAATACCCGACACCTTGTACATATCCAGCCTGGCCCTGGATGAAGCCTGGCGCAGCCAGGGGCTGGGCGTCCAGTTTCTTCGCCACGCCCAGCAGCGCGCCGAGGAGTCTGGCCTGAATGGGCTATGCCTGATCGATTACGCAGAAAACCACGGTGCACGCCGCTTCTACGAACGTCACGGTTTTCAAATTGTTAAAACCTGCCAGATAGTTCCGCACCCGATGCTGGGCGTAACCGGTGAAGCCTATTTGATGTATCGCCCTAACCAAAACGTGCTCGAGGAAAAGCCATGAACAAGAAACTGACCGTGTTCCGCGAACTGGATATCCAACCGATACGCGACCTTCCCTTTTTTGAAGAGGTCGTGGAAGGCACCCCTCATACGCTGACGTCCAAGTACTATCACGATGAACAGCAAGGTCGCATTTCCGGAGAATGGGAAGCCAGCACCGGAGCGTGGCGCATCGACTACAAGGTTTGGGAGTTCTGCCATGTACTGAGTGGATGCTGCGTCATCGAGCTTGAGGGTTGCGCCCCCATCAAACTGGCCGCTGGCGACACGTTCATCATCGAACCGGGCGCCAAGGGTAAATGGACCGTGCTGGAAGACATGAAAAAGAACTTCGTGATCCTCTTGCCCGCGAACTAGGCGCGGCAAGCCACAACAGCCCTCTACTTCATGGCTGCGCTCTCGCGCATGGAACAAAGCCTTTGTGGGAGCGGCCTTGTGTCGCGAAAGGGCCGCAAAGCGGCCCCAATTTGCTTAACTGACCGGCATTAGGGTAACCCCTGTTGCTGAAGCCAAGCCCGCCACTTCATGGCAAGCCCTCCCCCACGAGATCACTACTGATCCTGAGGTCGAGAATGGCCACGAACGGCCAGTCGACTGATCCAGCCGAGGCGGTTACGCTGTTTTCCTTACCTGCACGGAAGCGCCTATGACAGAGACATTCCAGGGAAGCTGCTTGTGCGCAGCGGTCACTTACCAATTACTCGCCCCGCCAAAGGCAGTGAGCCATTGTCATTGCAGCCAGTGCCGCAAAGGTCACGGGGCTGCATTCGCTTCGTACGGCAGCGTTCCATGCAGCATGCTGCGAATACTTCGCGGCGCCAACAGCATCAAGGCTTTTGCTTCATCACCGACGGTAGTGCGCGAGTTCTGCGCCGAGTGCGGTTCGACCTTGTTCTGGTCACGCCTCGAGGGTGAGTTTGCTGACTGGGTTTCGATAGCGCTAGGTACGCTCGATACCCCGTTTCTACCCAGGAAGCAGAAGCATGTTCACGTGGACTGCGCAGTCCCCTGGTACAAACTACCCAATGCCCATCCTCAGGTTGACTGAAAACTCAAGATCGATAGCGTCCCCTCTTTCATGCAGTTCAAATCTGGGGGGACTTCATAGCAGGTGCCTGGAGCAAGGGGCGCTGGAGGTATTGGCCTGGCTGGCCGCAATTGCTGCGGCCAGCCCTTGCGATGGGCCTGTAACGCGGGGGTCAGTCGTCGTGGCGGTGTTTGTTGCGCCAGCCGTAGTGATTGCCACGGTCGTGGCGGTGACGGCGCCAGCCCCGATCATCGTCATCGTCGTCATAATCACGATAGCGATGCCCGCTCTCGTCATCGTATTCCCGGCCCATGTGGTTGCCCAAGGCACCACCCACACCGCCACCGGCTGCTGCGCCGATCATGCTGCCAGTGGTGCCGCCCATCTTGCGACCCACCACGTTACCGCCAGCTGCACCCAGTGCGCCGCCAATGGCCGCCTCGCCACGGCTGTGCTTGTCGGCACCCACCGCACCACCGGCCGCGCCACCCAGGCCGGCGCCGATTGCCGAGCCGGTGCTGCCGCCGATCGACTGGCCGACTACCGAGCCCAATACTCCACCCAATGCGCCACCTATACCTGCTTCGGTATTGCCGCCTGCCGACGCAACGCCGCTCAGCAGGCCAAGTGACAACAAGAGAATCGAGGAGTACTTCATATGTGAAAGCCTCAGAGGGATACGGAGGCGATCCTGAGGCTCTGGACAGGGCCTTACAATGGAAATCCGACGAGTGACACGACTTGGAGAAATTCTCCAAGTTACTGTTTTCCCGACGGAAACTTTAGGGATTTTCGATGGTCACAGGCTGATTGCGAAAGGCCTTTCCAGTGATGGAGAGGCCTTTTGAAGTTCTGATCGCGTTGGATGCTACCTGCTGGTCTTGCAGGAGCGGCCTTGTGTCGCGAAAGGGCTGCGGAAGCAGCCCCAGCAACTTATGCGTCTGCGCCGAAACCCTGGGGCTGCTTCGCAGCCCTTTCGCGACACAAGGCCGCTCCTACACAGCGATAAGTCCTGCCCCGTCAGCCGTGCCTGTCCCCCAGACACACTACCCTTCTGCCCCAAAGCTTGCGTGACCCAAACCACTGGATCAACAAGGTGAAAAGTGCGCCGAGCAAAGCCAAGGCCATGTCCTTTTGCGCATCCCAAGGGTCTTGCTGGGTCGCGAGAAAGGCTTGGGCCCGGTCATCGCCCAGGTATTGGCCGCCTATCCACTCCAGCAGTTCGTACAGCGCCGATGTCGCAAGCACGAAAGAAACAGTGCACAACGCCAACCAGGCGCCTCGCAACAGGGCCTGGCGCTGGAGCAGTTCCCTGATCGGCAAGACGAACAGAAGGCCGTAGCTCAGATGCACCAGACGATCGAACTGGTTGCGTTGCCAGCCCATCCAGGCATTCAGAGAGTGATCGGTAAGCGCACGCAGCCAAGCGTCATAGGGAACCTTGGCATAGGTGAAATGCGCGCCTAGCTCATGAATCGCCAGCATCACCATGATTGCCAGGTAGGCATGCCACGAAAAGCGCCAATAGCGGCTGGTTGCAGCCAAGGTGAGCAGGAGTGCCAGCGGCAAAACGTTTTCGAGCCACCAATCTGCACGGTCATGCGGCGCAACTCCCGAGGCAAGCACCATCAACGTGGCCGATGCCAGCACACCCGCAACCTGCCTTGGCGTGGCCGACGGGGCAAAGCTTGTTTGCGACGCTGGATTCTTGGTCATGGCTTCACGCTCGGCTTGACGTGGCTCATGGCACCGGCTTCGCCGGTGTTCGCGGGCTTGCCCGCTCCCACAGGGACCGCGCCGAATTCACGAAGGCACTTTGCCCGTGGGCGCGGGTGAAGCCCTGCTGCACCGCTCAACTGCTCACGGCCCGCTCAACGCTTGCGTTGCGCTTTATCACGAGCTGTTTTCTGCGCAGTGGAATCATGGGACGTGCCAGTTGACCCATCAGGACGCTGCGCATCATTGTCCCGTTCCTCTTCGCCTTGGGTTCCGCTGCGAGGTGTCTCCGATCCTTTCTTCATCTCCCCTCCTACCCCTTGCTATGTTCAGGCGACGACGGCCCGGTACCGCGTTTGATTCCACGCGGCCCAAGCACGCCCCAGATGGCCAGGCCGACAATGGGCAGCGCCAACAGCAACAGTGCCCACATCGCCTTCGTCACATCGCTCTTGTCACTGCGGAAAACACTGACGATGGCCCACAGATCGAGCAACACAATGATCGCCGCCACAGCGATCCAGAAATACGTCACAGGCTCGGTCATGATCGCTTCTCCTCTGCTTGTTCCGGCAGCAGCGCGTGGTCCGCGCCCCCACGCTCCTACCCAGAGGAAGCCAGCAAGCGGAACAAAGTTCAGGAAGCTTTCCCCGCCATTGATAGGTGGCACACAAGCAATGAACCAATCCCGCAGGAAACACGTCCACCCAAAAACAACGCACGAGTGACCGGCCATGACGACCGACCCCGTACTCGAGACCCTTGATTACCTCAAGGCCCACAAGCTGGTACTGACCACCGCAGAATCCTGCACGGCCGGTGCCATGGTTGCGCTGTTGGCAGCAGTGCCGGGGACCGGCGAGGTTCTGGAAAGCGGCTACGTGGTGTACTCGCCAAGCGCCAAGAAACGCCTGCTCGGCGTCAGCCCACAGACTATCGAACGCTACGGCCTGACCAGCGAGGCGGTAGCCTGGGAGATGGCCCTCGGCGCATTGAAAGACAGCGACGCCACCGTCGCCATCGCCAGCACGGGTGTCGCCGGGCCACAGCCGCAGGATGGCATCGCCCCGGGCACTGTGTGCTTTGCCTGGGCCTTTGCCGGCGAGCCTTTGGCGGTATTCACACGCAGCCAGCGCTTTTTTGGCGAGCGCGCGGATGTAATCCGCCAGGGCGCGCTGTACGGGTTGTCGCACCTGGCCCATTACCACCAACGCTGGCTGCGTGGTGAGCGCGCCTGAGGGGCTACGTAAGGGGCTACGTGAGAGGCTACGTGAGAGGCTGCAAGCATGGACGAAGACGAGCTGGCTTCAAGGCATCACCCCGTCGAGGAAGACATGCGCATGCAGCAGCGGGTCTGGCGATTCGAACGGGTCGGATGGTACGCGCTGGTGGTGGTCGTGCTGCTGGGCCTGGCCGGGCTGTTCGGCAACGGTCCGCTCAGTGACGCCCAGGTCATGAGCGACGACGGCCGGGTGCATGTGGAGTATCAGCGCCTCAGCCGCAGCGGCACCACCGACAACCTGCGCATCACCGTTCGCGGCAATGCCGGGGAGCCTGTGATGTTGCTGCTCGGGGGGACCTTGCTACGCGAAGCCAGCATCGAAACGCTGCAGCCAGAGCCGCAAGTATCGCTTTCCCATGGCCGGTCGCTCCTGCTCCAGCTTGGCACCAGCAAAGAGGGTATCGCCACCCTCTACCTGACCCTGCGCAGCGAACATGTCGGCACTCTCGAAGGTGTTGTCAGCGCCGGCCCAGGCAGCGCAGTGCGTTTTCATTCCGCAGGAGTGACCCTGCCTGGCCGGCGCAACCTGCACGGATTCCGGTGAGAGCCGCCTTTCGCGACAGCAGTACGCTGATCATCCGCTTTGAACCTTGGCGCGCGGCCCCTACTCCATCGAAGGCAATCGTGATTTTTTCAGCCCCGAAGAGGTGTCGCATGAACGCTATCGATTTGCTGATCCAGGACCATGAGCTGGTGAAGAAGCTGCTGGAGGAACTCTCCTCCACCACTGAGCGCGCGGTGAAAAAGCGCGCCGAGTTGCTCGAACGCATCACGCAGGAGGTAAGCATCCATACCGCCCTGGAAGAAGAAATCCTGTATCCGGCCATCAAGCAGGCCGGCGGCAAGGAAGAAGCGAAGATGTATTACGAAGCCAAGGAAGAGCACCGCACCGTCGACTCCCTGGTGCTGCCGGACCTGCTGCAAACCGAAACCGGCACCGTCGAGTTCGCCGGGCGGGTCAAAGTGATGAAGGAACTGCTGGAACACCATATCGAGGAAGAAGAAAGCGAGCTGTTTCCGACCGCCCGCAAGTTGCTGGGCAAGCAGCAACTGGATGAGCTCGGCCAGGCCATGGAAGCGCAGAAAAAACTGCTCAAGGGCGAACAGCGTGCTGCGTGATGGAAGCCTGGATCGACTTTCTTGAATGGCCTGCCATGGCCCTGACGGTACTTGCCGCCTGGTGCATCGGCTCACGGCGCCCAGGCCGGCGCAAGCTGGGTTTCTGCTGCTTCATTGCCAGCAACGTGCTGTGGGCCGCCTGGGGGTGGCAGGCGCAAGCCTGGGCGCTGATCATCCTGCAGGGTTGCCTGTGCGCCATGAACCTGCGGGGCTGGAAGAAAAACACTGCCGTGGAGTCGGGCTGAACGCCCGGACACATGCCTGAAAGCCCAACGGCGAGGAGCCAGACCATGATCGACCCCAACCAACCCGACCCGTACGTGGACGAAGTACCCCACAACCCGGGCGAACCTGTGCCTGAACAGGAACAGGAGAAGGAAGCACCCGACTGGCCCGAAGGCCAGGTGCCGCCAGAGGAGCAGTCCGACGGCTGAGGCTCACCTGGCGAGCGGCATTGCCTGCTTCGCCGGCAATGCCGCTCCACCAGTCACCCAATCCTATGGAAGGAGGCAAGTGTCTCATGAGTGATCGCATCATCGCCTTGTTCACCGATACCACACTGTTCGGAGTTTCCGTTCTCAATTTGTTGCTGGCACTGACGGTAGCGCTGCTGACATTCGTCGTGGCGCGGGCGGCCATCAGTTTCATGCTGCATCGGGTCAGGCGCTGGTCCGAGCATGACGGCGCGCTAAGCCAGGTGCTGGCCAAGGTGCTCGCCGGGACCAGCAATTTTCTGCTGTTCCTTGCCTCGCTGCTGGTGGGCCTGAGCATGCTCGACCTGCCCGAGCGCTGGCTGACCCGGGTCGGTAGCCTGTGGTTCGTGGTCGCGGCATTGCAGATCGGGCTGTGGGCCAACCGCGCCATCGGCCTGGGCCTGAGTCGCTACTTCGCCCGGCATCGCACCGACGGCTTGAACCAGGGCAGCGCGCTGGCCACGCTGTCGGCATGGGGTGCGCGGGTACTGTTGTGGTCAGTGGTGCTGCTGGCGATGCTGTCCAACCTGGGCGTGAACATCACCGCCTTCGTCGCCAGCCTTGGGGTAGGCGGTATCGCTGTTGCACTGGCCGTGCAGAACATCCTCGGCGACCTGTTCGCCTCGTTGTCCATCGCCGTCGACAAGCCGTTCGAGGTGGGCGACTTCATCGTCATCGGCCCGCTGGCCGGCACGGTGGAGCACGTGGGGCTGAAGACCACACGCATCCGCAGCCTGGGCGGCGAGCAGATCGTCATGGCCAATGCCAGCATGATCAGCAGCACCATCCAGAACTACAAGCGCCTGCAGGAACGACGGATCGTGTTCGAGTTCGGCCTGTCGTACGACACTCCAACCGAGGCCGTGAAAAAGGCACCCGCCATCGTCGAGGAAGCGATCAAGGCACAACAGCAGGTGCGCTTCGACCGTGCCCACCTGCGCGGCTTCGGCAAGGAGGCGCTGGAATTCGAGTGCGTGTATATCGTCAAGGACCCGGGCTACAACCTGTACATGGACATCCAGCAAGCGATCAATTTCCACCTGCTCGAGCGCTTCTCGAAGGTAGGTGCAAAATTCGCCGTACCGGTACGCGCGATCAAGGTCACGGCCTTGCCAGAGGAATCGAAGCGCGGGCCTCAAAGTATTCACGTGGGGTAACCCGCCCCCGTGCATGTCAGCGCTCCATGCATTCCGTCGATTTCACGGCACGCCCGTGGGTGATGCAGGCCGAACAGAAGGTGACCAACCCGCAACGGAGTATCGCCATGAAGATCATGAAGCCTCATTCGTTACTGCTCGTGCTGTGCCTGGGGCTCAGCGCACCTGTGGTGCTGGCAGCCACCGACCTGAACGATCAGCGTGCTCCTGGCACGCAGCCGCATGACAGGGGGCACATGAACAACCAAGGCGGAGCGACCGGCTCCGGCACGCCTGCGGATGCCATGGGGACAGGTTCCGGCGGAACCGATGGCAATGACACTGACAATACCGGTGGCGATGGCACCACCGACCAATCCGGTAGTGACCGCAGTGGATCGGAACGCGGCACCGGGACGGGTAGCGGGACCGGAGGCTCTGGTGGTTCGGGCTCCAGCGGTGGTTCCGGTAGTTGAAGGTTCGCTCGAACTGCCCTATGGCCGGCGACGCGTGCCCAGCTCGATCCAGACGGGCGCATGGTCGCTGGCCTTGGGTTCGTTACGCACCCAGGCATCGACACCAGCCCGCTTCAGGTAGGGCGCGAGCTCGGGGTTGAGCAGCAGGTGGTCGATACGTAAACCGGCGTTGCGTGCCCAGTGGTTGCGGAAATAATCCCAGAAGGTGTAAATGCGCTCGTCCGGATACAGATGGCGAATGGCGTCAACCCAGCCTTGATTCAGCAGTTTCTGGTAGCACGCACGTGATTCGGGCTGCAGCAGCGCGTCCTTCATCCAGGAGCGCGTGTCGTAGATATCCATATCGGTTGGCACCACATTGAAATCGCCCGCCAGCACCGCGGGATGGCCACCGTCATGCAGCCCTTTGACATGCTCGATCAGGCTCTCGAACCAGCGGACTTTGTAATCGAATTTCGGCCCCGGTTGCGGGTTGCCGTTCGGCAGGTACAGGCAAGCCACCAGCACCCCGTGCACCGCGGCTTCGAGGTAGCGGCTCTGGTTGTCGTCCTCCATGCCAGGCAGGCCACGCCGTACTTCCAGTGGTTCGCTGCCTCGCGACAGAATGGCCACACCGTTCCACGAAGGCTGCCCTTGATAGAGGCTGCCGTACCCCGCCGCTTCCAGCGCCTGGTGAGGAAACTGCTGATCCGTCGCCTTGAGCTCCTGCAGGCAGGCAATGTCAGGCCTTTCCCGCTCCAGCCAGGCCAGCAGTGCCGGCAGTCGGCTACGAATGCCGTTGATGTTGAACGTGGCAATCTTCAGCGCTTTCATGCGTCGGGATCGCTCACATGGGCCTGCACGGCATCTTCCAGGGCGCGCACATGGGCGTCATCGGCCAATGCCTTGAGTGCCAGCCAGTCGTCCCAGTCGATGGCACCATCGTCACGCAGCGCCTCGGCCGTGCGTAGCAGTTCATGGTGGTAGGCATCCGGCGACTCACGGCGGTAACTGATGTCGTCGTATTGGGCGTACCAGGCTTCGAGCTCGGGGATGCTGCGTTCAATGCTCATGATGGAGCCCTCACGGTGTCCTTTGCATTAAGAGCCCCACCATTGGGCGACGTTCAAATTCAATGCCGCCAGTCGAACCGCCCAGAGGCTGCGCATCAAACGAGCTCGCCGCGAACCAGGTTTCCCGGTTCGCGGCGCAACCGAAGCGTTACTCAGGCAATCAGGTAGGAATGCCTGCCAGTCGCCAGACAGGCGCTGGAGCCGGTTCGGCCTGGCTGCGTTTGCGTGCCCACTGGGTCAGGGCAGCCATCATGGCAAAGCCCAGCAGGATCAGTACCGGATAGGCCAGCAGCAACTCGGTCAGCGAGTATTTCCAGGCCAGTGGGCGGCCAACACCCAGCATCGCCGCATACAGCCAGGACACACCCGACAGTGCGCCGGAGAACAGTGCGAACATCCGCACGCCAAAATTAAGGTCCAACAAGTTGCCTGCTTTGAGCAGGGCAGGCAATACATAACGATGCAACAGCATGCCATTGAAGGTCAGCAACATGACAATAATGACCTTCGCTTGAAGTTTCGGATTGGCAAAATAGTTCATACCTTTATCAAGGTAGTCAATTCCAATCACTGCGGCACCCGTGAGCCACAGGAATATCAGGGCATTGGCCACGGACTTCTGCAAGCTCGTCATATGCTTACTGTCATGCCCGGTTTCTTTATGACCCTTCAACAAGTTCCTGACCATCTCGGCGTCACTGGCGAATACCATGCCGATGGCAATACAACAGGCCAATAAATGAACGTAAATAACAGACAACCGCACCAGCTCCATGGATTCTTTCTGCCCGAACAGGCTAATAATTGTATTAATCTCCACGACATTTTCTCCACGCAATGCGTTAGCGCTAGATGGCTTTGAAATAGGTGTGCGAACGATTTAATCGCAACGTCAAAGCCAAATTCGAATCGTTAAATGAAAAAGCAAATTGTCACTCAATACACGCGGTGGCTCACCCGAAGAGCCTCGGTTGGGCATGGCAATACTCCATTATTCAGGAATAAAAAAGCCCCATGAGCATCCCTGCAATGCCGATGAGGTTGAACGTCCATAAGTTCTGGGGAAAGGCGCGAAGTGCAATCACATTGAAGGCACCTGCTGGCAAATAGGAGTCAGTGTCATCCAAATCGTTCATTTCTCGAGCAAAACGACCGACAGGCGGCACACTAAATCAAGTTAGTTAGTTTGCTAAGTTGTTGTAATTTGACCGAGTGGAAAGTTTTATCGACAACTGGATCCAAACTTCGCAAGTGTCTTTGGAAGCTCTATCCCGCTGTTTCGCAGTTATCGCTTTGCAGGTGACCGTGCCTGAAGTGCCATCAGTCAGGCCCGGCAAGCTACATTCCGATCATCACGGGCGGTCGGAAGGAAGCGTGCGAGACATCGTGAATCTGGACCCGCACAACGCCTTCACATTTGAGGGTGCAGATGCCGCGCCTGCCCTGCTCCGCCTCGTTCAGCTCGATCAGTTCGTTCAGAGGCACAACAGGCCCATGGCATGCTAAATACTATGTGCATGCACCTTATCAAGGAGCCTGCAATGATCGCGGTTCGCGAAGCCTGGAACGCCGGCCTGTTCAAGCGTGAACACTGGATGCGCAACCTTGTCTCCGGCCTCATCGTCGGGGTTGTTGCGCTGCCCCTCGCCATGGCCTTCGCCATCGCTTCCGGGGTCAAGCCGGAGCAAGGCATCTACACGGCGATCATAGGCGGGCTGCTGGTTTCCTTGCTGGGCGGCAGTCGATTGCAGATCGCCGGACCGACCGGGGCCTTCATCGTGATCCTCGCAGGGGTGACGGCGAAGTACGGAGTGGAAGGCCTTCAACTGGCCACGATGATGGCTGGCGCCATACTGCTGGTGCTTGGCATTACCCGCCTGGGTGCAGTCATCAAGTTCATTCCCGACCCGGTGATCGTAGGTTTCACCGCCGGCATCGGCATCATCATCTGGGTTGGGCAATGGCGTGACTTCTTCGGCCTGCCCGAAATCGAAGGTGGGCACTTCCACGAAAAACTGTGGCATCTGTTGCTAGCCCTGCCGGACCTCCACATTGCCACGACGCTGCTCGCGACATGCAGCCTTGCTTTGCTGATCCTGGCGCCAAGGCTGCCCGTGCTGAAACGCCTGCCCGGGCCACTGGTAGCCATGGTGTTCGCGACGCTCGTCCAATCCCTGTTCCATTTTGACGGTGTGGCTACCATCGGCACCGCCTTCGGGGCTATCCCACAAGGTTTGCCGTCACTGACCTGGCCCGAAGTCTCCCTGGCGCGGGTGATCGAACTGGTCGGGCCAGCCTTTGCGATCGCCATGCTGGGGGCCATCGAATCATTGCTCTCGGCTGTCGTCGCCGACGGCATGGCAGGGACCAGGCACGACTCGAACCAGGAATTGATCGGCCAAGGGGTCGCCAACCTGGTAGTGCCGCTGTTCGGGGGCTTTGCCGCCACAGGTGCCATTGCCCGGACAGCGACCAACATCCGCAATGGTGCTACCGGGCCGTTGGCCGGCATCATCCATGCGCTGACACTGGTACTGATCATTCTGTTCCTGGCGCCACTGGCGTCGAACATTCCACTCTGCGCACTGGCAGCGATCCTGTTCGTCGTCGCCTACAACATGAGCGAGCTGAAGCATTTCAAGCGCATGCTGCAGCGCGCACCGCGAGCCGACATCGCCATCCTGCTCGTCACCTTCACCTTGACGGTGTTCAGCGACCTGGTGATCGCCGTGAATATCGGCGTCATCCTCGCCATGCTTCAGTTCATGCGCCGCATGGCATCGTCCGTCGAAGTCCAGCAGGTGGTCGAAGAGGAACTGGCCAATGAACTTCACAGCAACGGCCAGAAATCGCTGCCCCCCGGCGTGCTGGTTTACACCATCGAAGGCCCGCTGTTCTTTGGCGCCGCTGAAACCTTCGAGCGCGCCCTGTCACAAACGCATACCGACCCTGAACTGCTGGTAATTTGCCTGAAGCGGGTGCCCTTCATGGATATCACCGGGCTGCAGACCCTGGAGGAAGTGATCCAGCAACTGCATGAACGCCAGATCGTTGTGAAACTGTGCGAAGCCAACGGCAAGGTGCTTGGCAAGCTCGAAAAGGCCGGAATCTTGCGCCTGCTTGGCCCCGGGCACTATCACCAAATGCTCGGTACCGCCCTGCTGGAGGCAAAGGCACCAGCGGCACACAACTGACTTGTGATCCACCAGGGCCATACAGAGTCCCATTTCAGGAACAGCCACCTGGCAATGCGCGCCCCCCCTGTAGGAGCGGCTTTAGCCGCGAACACCGGCGCAGCCGGTGCCATGCACCGCGTTGGATTCTTCGCGGCTAAAGCCGCTCCCACAGGGTACGAGGATCGCTTACGAATTCAGTTATCTGTCGCGCAAGGCCATGGGGTTGAGGCTTCAGCCCAGCAACTGGCTCAACACCGCACGCAACTTCCCCGGTTTGACGGGCTTGTTCAGCAACGGCGCGCCGAGCTTGTTCAAGGAGCGTCGGCACTGATCGCTGCGGTCGGCAGTGATGATCACCGCGGGAATGGCGGCGCCGAAATGTTCACGCAAATGCCTGACCACTTCGCAGCCGACAACACCGTGGTCCAGGTGAAAGTCCGCCAGGATCAATTCCGGTGCCCGCCCCTGCAAGGCCAGCAAGGCCCCGGCCTGGTCGGTCGCGGTAACCACTTCGCAGCCCCACTGCCCGAGCAGCGCGCCCATGCTCTCGAGGATGCTCACTTCGTTGTCCAGTACCAGCAGGCGGCGGCCCGGCAACGGGTTGCCGGCGCCAGGCTGCGGCGCGGCCTGGTGGATAGGCAAGGGCATGGCTTCGCCGATCGGCACGTCGATACTGAACATCGAGCCACGCCCCGGCCATGAACGCACCTCGACGCGATAGCCGAGAATCTTGGCGATCCGCTCGACGATCGCCAGCCCCAGCCCCACACCCTTGCGATCGGCGGCACGGCCTACGTCAAGTTGGTTGAACTCGAGGAAAATTGCCTGCAGCCGATCGGCCGCGATGCCCCGCCCGGTATCCCACACCTCCAGGCGCAAGTGATCGCCGCGGCGCCTGGCGCCCAGCAGAATCCTGCCCTCATCGGTATAACGACAGGCGTTGCTGAGAAAGTTGCGCAGGATACGCGTCATCAGCCGCAGGTCGGTACTGATGGCGTAGTCGCCAATGCGCGCGCGCAGCTTCAGGCCTGCCGCATCGGCCACCGTGCGAAACTCCGAGACCAGTGGCCCGAACAGTTCGTCGAGGCGGTACAGCGCCACGTCCGGCTTGACCGCCGCCTGGTCGAGCCGGGAAATGTCCAGCAGGTCGGTCAGCAGGTCTTCGGCGCCCTCCAGGGCCTGGTGGGTACGCTCCACCAGCACCTTTTCCGCGTCTGGCAATGGCCTTTCGCGCAAGGTCGAGATCAGCAGCCGCGCGGCATTCAGCGGTTGCAGCAGGTCATGGCTGGCGGCAGCGAGGTACTTGTCCTTGCTGCGGTTGGCGGTTTCCGCAGCGTCGCGGGCATCGCGCAGGGCGCGGGCGATCTGTTTGCGCTCGGCGATCTGCTGTTGCAGGTTGCGGTTGGCCTCCAGCAGTTCATCGGTGCGGGCGGCCACCCGTTGCTCGAGTTCGTCATTCAGTTGCTGCAGGCGCTGCTGGGCCAGCTTGCGTTCGGTAATGTCGGCGACAAACCCTTCCACCAGCCCTTCCTGGCCGGGCTTGAGCAACAGGTTCATCAGCACATCGAGGTGGCTGCCATCCTTGCGCCGCAAGCGGGTTTCATAGCCGTGCAGGCTGCGTTCACGGGCGAGGGTCGCGGTGATGGCGTGCAACTCTTCGGCCCCGCCGACAAACAGGTTGGCGGCAAGGTCCGTCAGCGGAAACAGCAACGCTTGCGGGTTGTCGTAACCCAGCATGCGTGCCAACGCCGGGTTGGCGGCACGCATGCCGTCTTGCAGGCTGGCCTGGAAAATCCCGTGCACGGCGTTTTCGAACAGCCACTTGTAGCGGTTGCGTTCGGCCTCCAGTTCGTCCAGGCGCGCAGCCAGCTCCGGGTAATGGCTCTTGCGCGCCGAGTGATCGCCCAGCCCCAGCAGCCCGGCCAGCGCCCGTTGCTGCTCGTCAGAGGGCCTCGCCATAGACCACCTCGACATCACGTTGGCTCGACGCACGCGGATTGGTGAGGATGCACGGGTCGTCCATCGCATGTTGCGACAGGAACGGGATATCGGCCGTGCGCACCCCATGCAGGCCCAGGGTTTCGTGGAAGCCGATGGCACGCTTGAGCGCGATCAGGTGCTCCACCAGGCGCGCGCAGATCTGCCGGTGGTTGAGACCGCGGCAGTCGATACCCAGCACTTCGGCAATCACCTTGAAACGCTCCGGTGCCGAACTGTAGTTGAACGCCACCACGTGCTCCACCAGCACCGCATTGCACAGGCCATGCGGCAGGTCGAGGAACCCGCCCAGGCTGTGCGACATGGCGTGGACCGCACCCAGGATCGCATTGGAAAACGCCAACCCCGCCTGCATGCTGCCCAGCATGATCTTCTCGCGCAGGGCGATATCGGTGGGGTTGGCAATCATTTCCACCAGGTTGCCATTGATCAGGCGCATGGCTTCCAGCGCATGGGGGTCGGTCAGCGGGCCGTGGCCGGTGGAAACGAAGGCTTCGATGGCATGCACCAGCGCATCGATACCGGTGCAGGCCGACAGGAACGGGTCCATGCTCAGGGTGGTTTGCGGGTCGATCAGCGACACGTCCGGCACCACCGCCTTGCTGACGATGGAGAACTTCATGCGCTCCTGCTGGTTGGAAATGATCACGAACTGCGACACGTCCGCCGAGGTGCCGGCCGTGGTCGGGATCAGGATCAGCGGCGGGCTGGGCACGCGGATCATGTCCACGCCTTCGAATTCGAGGATGCTGCGCCCGTGGGCGACCACGATGCCGATGGCCTTGCCGCAATCCATCGGGCTGCCGCCGCCGACCGCGACGATCACATCACAGTGGTTTTGCCGGTAGATCTCGGCGCCAAGCATCACCTCTTCCACACGCGGGTTGGGCGATACGGCGCTGTACAGGCAGTAGTCGATGCCCTGGGCCTGCAGGCTGGCCTCCACGTCCGCCACCCAACCGGCGGCAATCACACCGGGGTCGCTGACCACCAGCACCTTGCGCGCACCGAAGGTCTTGGCGTAATTGGCGACATTATGCCGGCAGCCGGCACCAAAGATGATCTCGGGCGAAACGAACTTGCGAAGCGGGCTGAAACTCTGGCTCATCGGGAAGCCTGTTCTTATTGTTCTGGAAGGTAACCGCCAGCGTAAAGCATCCCGCAGCGAAAGCAACCAGACCAAAGCCTGGCCACGGTTCATTCGATCCAGTACTTGGCACGGGCCACCTCCAGGAACGCCAGGATGTCCTCGTCCAGCCCCGGCACCCCGGGGAAGCGCTGTGCAAGGCGGTCGATGACCGCCGCCACGCTGCGCCGGCCGTCCAGCAACTCGAGCACCCAGCCGGCACTGGCATTGAGTTCGATGGTGCCCTCCGGGTACAGCAGCACATGGCAGGCCTGGCGCGGCTCCCAGCGCAGGCGGAAGCCCTTGCGCAAGGCCAGGGCTTGTTCGCGATCGATCAGGTTCACAACGGGCATGCTCAATGAAGAACCGGCCATCGCGCTGATGGCCGGACAGGCATCAACGATTGGCGAAGTACATCGTCACTTCGAAGCCGATGCGCAGGTCGGTAAAGGCGGGTTTAGTCCACATGGGGCATTCCTCTTCTTGGTGCCGGGCGATTCCGGTATAGGCATTAATGCACGAGGGGCGACGGGGCCGAATGCTACTTTGGGACAGGTTTGCGGGGTGCGTTGGTAGGGGTAACACGGAGCAACTGTGGATTTGTGCATGGCAGTGCCGGCCTCTTCGCGGGCTCGCCCGCTCCCACAGGGACTGCACAAGTTTCAAGACCAGTGCAATACCTGTGGGAGCGGGCGAGCCCGCGAAGGCCGCGACGCGGTTTAGAAGAAGCCCAGCGGGTTGATGTCGTAGCTCACCAGCAGGTTCTTGGTCTGCTGGTAGTGATCAAGCATCATCTTGTGCGTCTCGCGGCCCACCCCGGACTTCTTGTAGCCACCGAACGCGGCATGCGCCGGGTACAGGTGGTAGCAGTTGGTCCACACGCGCCCGGCCTTGATCCCGCGGCCCATGCGGTAGGCACGGTTGATGTCACGGGTCCACAGCCCCGCGCCCAGGCCAAACTCGCTGTCGTTGGCGATCGCCAGCGCTTCGGCTTCGTCCTTGAAGGTGGTCACGCCCACCACCGGGCCGAAGATCTCCTCCTGGAACACGCGCATCTTGTTGTTGCCCTTGAGCAGGGTCGGCTGGATGTAGTAACCGCTGGCCAGGTCGCCGTCGAGCCGCTCGGCAGCGCCACCGGTGAGCAGCTGCGCGCCCTCCTCCCGGGCAATCTGCAAGTAGGAAAGAATCTTGTCGTATTGCTGCTCCGAGGCCTGGGCGCCGACCATGGTCGCGGTGTCCAGCGGGTTGCCACGGGTGATCTTGGCGATCTTCTTCATCACCTCGGCCATGAACGGCTCGTAGATCGATTCCTGGATCAGCGCCCGCGACGGGCAGGTGCACACTTCGCCCTGGTTGAAGAAAGCCAGCACCAGGCCTTCGGCTGCCTTTTCGATGAACGCGGGCTCGGCCTGCATGATGTCTTCGAAGAAGATGTTCGGCGACTTGCCGCCCAGTTCGACGGTGGACGGGATGATGTTCTCGGCCGCGCACTTCATGATGTGCGAGCCCACCGGGGTGGAACCGGTGAAGGCGATCTTGGCGATGCGCTTGCTGGTGGCCAGGGCCTCACCGGCTTCGCGGCCAAAGCCCTGGACGATGTTCAGCACGCCTGCTGGCAGCAGGTCGGCGATCAGCTCAGCGAAAATGGTGATCGACAACGGCGTCTGCTCCGCCGGTTTGAGCACCACGCAGTTGCCGGCTGCCAGCGCCGGGGCGAGTTTCCAGGCGGCCATCAGCAGCGGGAAGTTCCATGGAATGATCTGCCCGACCACGCCCAATGGCTCGTGGATGTGGTAGGCCACGGTGCCCTCGTTGATTTCGGCGGCGCCGCCTTCCTGGGCACGGATGCAGCCGGCGAAGTAGCGGAAGTGGTCCGCCGCCAGCGGCACGTCGGCGTTGAGGGTTTCGCGCACGGCCTTGCCGTTGTCCCAGCTCTCGGTAACGGCCAGTACTTCGAGATTCTGTTCGATGCGGTCGGCGATCTTCAGCAGTACCAGGGCGCGGTCCTGCACCGAGGTCTTGCCCCAGGCCTCGGCAGCGGCATGCGCGGCGTCCAGGGCCTGCTCGATGTCCTGGGCGCCGGAGCGCGGGAACTCGGCAATCGGCTGGCCATTGACCGGCGAGCTGTTGGTGAAGTACTGGCCGCCCAGCGGCGGCACGAATTCACCGTTGATGAAGTTGCCGTAGCGTGGTTTGAAGGACACGACGGCGCCTGGGGTTCCGGGTTGTGCGTAGATCATGCTGAGCCTCTGTGGGTCGATGCCTGTCCAGCGACAGGCGATGAGCCGATGGTAAAAAGCCCCGCCTGCCGGGCGAATGCATCGTTGGCAGCGGGGCTCTCGTCATTTGGTAGTAGGGCCGCTTGCCACAGGGTCCCTGGCAGCAAGCGGCAGGTTGTCGGCTTAGCGACTGGCGCTTGCCGTTTGCAGTTGCTTGGGCAGCTTGAAGGTCCAGAGCATGCCGCCCTGGTTGAAGTCCTTGACCCGCTTGGCCACTTCACCACCCCACAGCGGCACCGCGCCGCCCCAACCGGAAACCACCGAAACGTACTGCTCGCCGTCCATTTCCCAGGTCACTGGCGAACCGAGCACGCCGGAACCGGTCTGGAACTCCCAGACCTTGTCGCCGGTCTTGGCGTTGAAGGCCTGCAGGAAGCCTTCCGGCGTGCCGGTGAACACCAGGTTGCCCTTGGTGGTCAGCACCCCGCCCCACAGCGGCGCATAGTTCTTGTGGCGCCACACTTCCTTGCCGCTGACCGGGTCGATGGCGCGCAACACGCCAATGTAGTCTTCGTTGAGCGGCTTGATGGTGAAGCCGGCACCGAGGAACGCCGCGCCCTTCTTGTAGGCGATGCCTTCGTTCCAGATGTCCATGCCCCACTCGTTGGACGGCACATAGAACAGCCCGGTGTCCTTGTTGTAGGCCATCGGCATCCAGTTCTTGGCCCCGAGGAACGCCGGGGCGACGAACACCGAGCTGCCCTTGGCCTCGCTACCCGGCGCCCCCGGCCGGCTGGCCTCGTTGTAGATTGGCCGGCCGTCCTTGTCCAGGCCGGTGGCCCAGGTGATCTTGTCGACGAAGGGGAAGCCGCGGATGAACTTGCCGTTGGTGCGGTCCAGCACGTAGAAGAAGCCGTTGCGGTCAGCGGTAGCGGCGGCCTTGACCTCCTTGCCGCCGTCCTTGTAGTTGAACGAGATCAGCTCGTTGACGCCGTCGAAGTCCCAGCCGTCATGCGGCGTGCTCTGGAAGTGCCACTTGATGGTGCCATCGTCGGGGTTCAGGGCCAGGCGCGACGAGGAATACAGGTTGTCGCCCGGGCGCAGGTGCGAGTTCCACGGCGCCGGGTTGCCGGTGCCGAACAGGATCAGGTTGGTTTCCGGGTCGTAGTAGCCGCCCAGCCAAGGCGCCGCACCACCGGTCTTCCACAGGTCGCCGGGCCAGGTCTTGCCCGCCTCGCCGCCGGAAATGCCGTTTTCGATCGCCTTGCCGTCCTTGTACACGTAGCCCATGTGCCCTTCCACGGTCGGTCGCATCCACAGCAGCTCGCCGTTTTCCGGGTTGTAGGCCTGGATCTTGCCCACCACGCCAAACTCGCCGCCGGCGACGCCGGTGATCAGCTTGCCGTTGACGATCATCGGCGCGGCGCTGATGGAGTAGCCTTCCTTGTGGTCGGCCACCTTCTTGCTCCATACCACCTTGCCGGTGTCCTTGTTCAGCGCCACCAGCTTGGCATCGAGGGTGCCGAAGAACACCAGGTTGCCGTACAGCGCCACGCCGCGGTTGATCACGTCGCAGCACGGGCGGATGTCATCGGGCAGGCGCGCATCGTATTGCCACAGTTTCTTGCCGGTACGGGCGTCCACGGCGAACACCCGTGAGTAGGAGCCGGTCAGGTACATCACCCCGTCCTTGACCAGCGGCTGGGCCTGCTGGCCGCGCTGCTTCTCACCACCGAAGGAAAATGCCCAGACCGGCCGCAGGTCCTTGACGTTGTCGGTATTGAGCAGGTTCAGCGGGCTGTAGCGCTGGCCCTGCACGCCCAGGCCATTGGTCACGATCTGCTGCGGGTTCTTCGGGTCCTGGAGAATTTCTTCATTGCTGACAGCGGCGTGGGCTGCACCGGCAAGCAGCATGGCGCTGAGCACCAGGCTCAAGGCGAACACGGGACGACGTGTGGATCGGGTCATGACGGCTACCTTTGGTTTTTTTGTTGTATCCGGGAAAACTTCCCGGTGTGTCGGGAATTCTTGGTCCCGACCTGCTTGCCAACAATTGCCCGCAGTGCTGAGTTTTCTAGTTCCTTGGTATCAGTGAACTTGCGCGGCCCCCTGTAGGAGCGGCCTTGTGTCGCGAAAGGGGCGCGAAGCGGCCCCAGGATTTGTGCCCATGGCTGAAATTGCCGGGGCTGCCTTGCAGCCCTTTCGCGACACAAGGCCGCTCCTACAGGGACCGTGTCAGCCCTTGCTGTCCACGCGCCGCAGCTGCTGGCGTTCGTAACGGGGGTACAGGTGGCTGACACTGCGAATCAGCTCGTAACGGGTCAGGCTGATAGCGGCAAACCGTTCGGGTATGGGGCTGCGGATCATCTCGGCCATGTCATCGCCACGCGCCGCGCCGTCGCGCATCAGCCCGTCCAGCCAGCCCAGGTAATCACGCATCTGGGCAAACGGCCGGGCATCGCTGGCCAGCGGGCCATGACCAGGCACCAGCTGCTTCCAGGGCAGCGCTTGCAAGGTGTCCAGGTCCTTCAGCCACACCTCCAGCCCCGGGCTGTTGGGCGTGGTCAATGCGCGCTCGTAGAACACCAGGTCGCCGGCGAACAGCACACCGGTGCTTTCATCCAGAATCGCCAGGTCGGCACCGGTGTGCCCGCCCAGCGCCAGCAGCCGCAGGCGGTGCCCACCCACCTCGTGAATACCTGGCTCCAGCACGCGGGTCGGCAGCACCACCTCGGTACCGCGCATCCAGTCGCCAACCAGGCGGTACATGTTCTCGGCCATGGCCTCCCCCTGCTGGCGCAACAGCTCGCCGGTACCGGCCAGGGCGCCGATGGGCACATCGGCAAAGGCCTGGTTGCCCAGCACATGGTCGGGGTGATGATGGGTCAGCAGCACTTCGACCACCGGCTTGTCGGTGGTGGCGGCAATGGCCTGGCGCAATGCTTCGCCGTAGCGTTTCGACGGCCCGCTGTCGATAACCACCACCCCGTTGTCGGTGACGATGAACGCGGTGTTGACGATATTGCCGCCGTTATCCTTGGCGAAATTGTCGGTGCTGCCCTCCAGCAGCCAGGTGCCTTCGGCGATCTGCCGGGGCTTGAGCCGATAGTCCAGGTCTGCCCAGGCCGGCAGGCCCAGGCACAGTAGCAACAGCAGAATGCAACGCATGACGGGCGCCTCTGGTCAGGGATGGAGTCGGGCAACGCGTTCAGGGCACTGCCGCCTCGAACTGGTTGCCGCTGTTGTCCTGCAACACCAACCGGGTCGGCCCGGGGCCCTGGATGTCGAAGCCCAGGTTGGGGTTTTCGCTGACCGCCGGGTACAGTTCCAGGCTGGCCAGGCGCTGGCCATCCGCGCCTTGCAACTCGGCATGGTTGAGGAAGAATTCGGGAATGCCGCTGACCAGGCCGTTGTCCATCGGGTGGGCCACCTGCAGGCGCAGGCGGCTGCTGTCGCCGCGCGGGTAGCGCCCGCCCAGGACTTCACCGAGGTGTTCCTCCCAGCCGGGCTGGGTGCGTACCACGCTGGGCGCGGTACAACCGCCGCCGGCAGCATCGATCAGGGTCGAGCCGACATGCCACAGGCCGTCGCGCGTCAGTACCGCAGCGCGCAGCGGTGTGGCCTGTTCGACGCGAATGCGGATCGACAACCAGGGCAGCACGCGCTCGCCAGGCTGGAAGTCGACGATACGCGGCAGCGGGTTGAGTTCGGCCCAGGCGATGATCCGCACCACTTCACCGCTGAACGCCCGAGCGTCGATCTCCAACGGCACCTGGCGTGCGTCCTCGGCAAAGGGTGGCGCCAGCAGCTTGACCCGATCATCGAACACGAATGCGGCCTGGCCCAGCAGCTGCTTGTGGTAGAAGTCCCACATCACCGACGGCACCGGGTCCTTGTGGTTACTCGGCTCGCTGGCCTGGGCCTGTGCGGCCCAGGGCATCCAGCAGGCCAGCAGGAAAGTCGCTCGCCAGTTCATCGCCCACTCCTTGATGAAACAGTTATCCGTTGAGCCAGCATGATCCCTGTGGGAGCGGGCATGCCCGCGAAGCAGGCGGCGCGATGGATGGCACGGGCTTCGCCCGTGTTCGCGGCGGTTCGACGCCTCGACAAGCCCGCTCCCACAGGGGTCGCGCCAGCGCTACTGATACATCTCCGGCACCTGGTAACGCAGGCCATAACTGGCATAAATCGCCTTCATCCGCCCATCACGAATCAGCGTCTCAAGCGCTTCCTCCACCGCATAGGCCAGCTGCCGGTTGCTTTCATGCACCGCCATGCCGATCTCCCAGGCCTGCTTGCCAAGGTTCGGGTAGGCGTTTTCCGCCAGGGCCAGCTGCGGGTCGGCGGCTTGATGCAGTTGCCAGTCAACTTCGCCGCGCATCGCCATCACCGCGTCCACCTGGCCGGCCTGCATGGCGCCGAAAGCTTGCTGCACATTGGGGTAATGATGGGTCCTGGCACTGAGCATGCCGTTGAACACGGAAGTCAGGTAGAACGACGGCACGCTGTCCACCTCGACCCCGATCGGGTGCTGCTGGAACACCGCGACACTGGCCACCGAGGGCAGGCGGCGGCGATCATAGGCGACCTGCCAGCGCTCCTCCTGATAAGGACCGAACATGACCACCTGGGCGTTTTCCAGCTCGCCTACCTCGTTGCGCCGCTGCGCATAGGCATGGTCGTATGGCACCCGCATCATCAGGTCGGCCAGTTGCTGGTGGCGCAACGGGCTGCCGCGCCAGATGTAGTCGCGCAGATCGTCGTCGAGCTTTTCCCCGGGTGGCGCCCAGATCAGCTGCAAGCGCACCCCCAACGCCGTGGCCAGGGCCTGCGCCAGCTCCACGTCGACACCTCGCGGCTGGCCGTGGTCCTCGAAACTGTAGGGCGCAAAGTCCTTGTACACAGCCACCTTCAATTCGCCGGCGGCGATGATCGCATCGTAGTTGCGCACCTGCGCCTGCGCCGCCGCGCAGCACAGCAGCAAGCCACTGAACAGCACCGCCAACAGACGCATGGCCGTCATTCCTCGACGTGCACGCTGTCCAGGTAGGTGCGCACCGCCCACAGGGCCTCCTGGCTCAGATAGTCGGCCATCTTCGGCATGTACACCCGGCCGTCGCGGACCGCACCGTGGCGTACCCGCTCGACGAACCACTCATCCCCGGCCTCGCCGGCATCGAGCATGCGCAGATCCGGGGCGATGCCCCCCGACTTGGCCTCCAGGCCATGGCAGGCGGCGCAGTTCTGGTTGTAGGCCGAGGCACCGATCTCCACGGCCTTGTCGTGCTCGGGAGAGCTGCGGTACGGGTTGACCGCTGCCCAACCATCGCCGTCCAGGGTTACGCCAGCGTCCTTGATCGGGGTCAGGCCCTTGGTTTCCACGGCCTGGGGCACCACATTGCCATGTGCCCAGGCAGTGCCGGTCAGCACTGCACTGGCAAGCAGCCCGGCAGCCAGCAAGACGTTGCGTTTTGTTGTCATTTTTATGCCCTCACGATTGCACGCAAGGCCTCAACCACAGAGGCCGTGTCGCCATCTTAGAAACAGCCCGCAGGCGGCCGAATGCTGCTTTGGTGGCCGCGCCTTACTCCCTTGGTAGTAGGGCTTGTGGCGAAGGGCCAAATGAGGTGCCCCGTGGGAACTATTCCCGGCAAGGGCGGGACTTTTTCCGTATCCCGCAAGGCCCGCCCCGTCCCACCCTGTGCAGGCCAAAACCTCCACTGGGAACTGCAACCATGACAACAAGAACGCTACCCGCCCTTTCCCCTCTGGCCCTGAGCGTGCGGGCCTTGCTGCTGGCCGGTAGCCTGGCCCTGGGCAGCGTGGCCACGGCAGCCACCACCCCTGCGGCACCTGCCAGCAAGAACGTGACGTGGGAAGACATCGCCAACGACCACCTGACCACCCAGGATGTGCTGCAGTACGGCATGGGTACCAACGCCCAGCGCTGGAGCCCATTGGCCCAGGTCAATGACAAGAACGTGTTCAAGCTGACCCCGGCGTGGTCCTATTCCTTCGGCGACGAGAAACAACGCGGCCAGGAATCCCAGGCCATCGTCAGCGACGGCGTGGTCTACGTCACCGGTTCCTATTCGCGGGTGTTCGCCCTCGATGCGAAAACCGGCAAGCGCCTGTGGACCTACAACCACCGCCTGCCGGACAACATTCGCCCCTGCTGCGATGTGGTCAACCGCGGCGCAGCGATCTACGGCGACAAGATCTACTTCGGCACCCTCGACGCGCGGGTCATCGCCCTCGACAAGCGCACCGGCAAAGTGGTGTGGAAAAAGAAGTTCGGCGACCACGCCGCCGGCTACACCATGACCGGTGCCCCGGTGCTGATCAAGGACAAGACCAGCGGCAAGGTACTGCTGATCCACGGCAGCTCCGGCGATGAATTCGGCGTGGTCGGCCAACTGTTCGCCCGCGACCCGGACACCGGTGAAGAGGTGTGGATGCGGCCCTTCGTCGAGGGCCACATGGGCCGCCTGAACGGCAAGGACAGCACGCCGACCGGTGACGTCAAGGCGCCGTCCTGGCCGGACGACCCCACTACCGAAACCGGCAAGGTCGAAGCCTGGAGCCACGGCGGCGGCGCGCCTTGGCAAAGCGCCAGCTTCGACCCCGAGACCAATACCATCATTGTCGGCGCCGGCAACCCTGGCCCCTGGAACACCTGGGCGCGCACCTCGAAGGACGGCAACCCGCATGACTTCGACAGCCTGTATACCTCAGGGCAGGTCGGCGTCGACCCGAGCACCGGTGAAGTGAAGTGGTTCTACCAGCACACGCCCAACGATGCCTGGGATTTCTCCGGCAACAACGAGCTGGTGCTGTTCGACTACAAGGGCAAGGACGGCAAGCTGGTCAAGGCCACCGGCCACGCCGACCGCAACGGCTTCTTCTATGTGGTGGACCGCAGCAACGGCAAACTGCAGAACGCTTTCCCCTTCGTCGACAACATCACCTGGGCCAGCCACATCGACCTCAAGACCGGGCGCCCGGTGGAAAACCCTGGGCAGCGCCCGGCCAAACCGCTGCCGGGAGAAACCAAGGGCAAGCCGGTGGAGGTCTCGCCACCCTTTCTTGGCGGCAAGAACTGGAACCCCATGGCCTACAGCCAGGACACCGGCCTGTTCTACATCCCCGGCAACCAGTGGAAGGAGGAGTACTGGACCGAGGAAGTGAACTACAAGAAGGGCTCGGCCTACCTGGGCATGGGCTTCCGCATCAAGCGCATGTACGACGACCACGTCGGCACCCTGCGCGCCATGGACCCGACCACCGGCAAGCTGGTTTGGGAGCACAAGGAGCACCTGCCGCTGTGGGCCGGCGTGCTGGCGACCAAGGGCAACCTGGTGTTCACCGGCACCGGCGACGGCTTTTTCAAGGCCTTCGACGCCAAGACGGGCAAGGAGTTGTGGAAGTTCCAGACCGGCAGCGGCATCGTCTCGCCGCCGATCACCTGGGAACAGGACGGCGAGCAGTACATCGGCGTGACCGTGGGTTACGGCGGCGCGGTGCCGCTGTGGGGCGGCGACATGGCCGAACTGACCAAGCCGGTAGCCCAGGGCGGTTCGTTCTGGGTGTTCAAGATCCCCAGCTGGGACAACAAGACAGCACAGCGTTGACTGCATGAGTTGACGCATCACTGGGGCTACGAGGCAGCCCATCGCCGGCAAGCCAGCTCCCACAGGTACAGCGCAGGTCTCAAGGGTTGCGCAGTTTCTGTGGGAGCTGGCTTGCCGGCGATGGGCCGTAAAGCGGCCCCAGGATGCATACCCGACTTCACATTGAGAGCCTATCGCCATGAACTACCTGCCACTTGCCTTGCTGATCGTGCTGTCTCCTGCCATGGCCGAGAATGCCGACGACGCTGGCAACGATACCCCCCTGACCATCAACGGCTGCGTGATTGCCGAAGCCAGCCAGTGCCCGGGGGCCGACCTGCGGGGCGCCAACCTGGCCAACCAGGACCTGCGCAAGATGAACCTGGCCGGCGCCGACCTGCGCGATGCGGACCTGCGCCATGCCCGGCTGGACCTGGCCAACCTGGAAAAGGCCAACCTGCAAGGCGCCAACCTGACCCGCGCCAGCCTGCAGCAAAGCAACCTGCGCCTGGCCGACCTGAGCCAAAGCCGGCTCGTTGCGATTCAGGGCTGGGGCCTGTTTGCCCAAGGTGCGCAATTTGCCAGGGCCGACCTCAGCGCGGCCTACCTGCAGTTCGCAAGGTTGTCAGCGGCGAAGATGCAGCAGGCCAACCTGCACGCGGCGGACCTGGAAATGGCCTGGCTGAGCAAGGCTGATCTGCAAGGGGCCGACCTTGGCGATGCCAACCTGCAGGAGGCCAAGTTTGGCCAGAGCAACCTGGCCCGCGCCGACTTGCGCGGGGCGCGGCAGCATTACGGGAATTTTCAAGAGGCCAACATGGAGGGGTGCAAGGGGTGCCCCGAGACCTGGGACAAATGAGCGCTGCCATTTTTGCAACCACTCGGTTACCTGTGGGAGCGGGCGCGCCCGCGAAGCAGCCGACGCGGTGTCTGGCACCGGCTTCGCCGGTGTTCGCGGGCATGCCCGCTCCCACAGGGTCCGGGCCCGAACCCTGAAGACCTCACCCCGCCACCCGCACCACCCCCAGGTCAATCCCCAGATGCACCAGCTCGGCATGGGAGCTGACCTGCAACTTGCTCTTGAGCAAGGTCAGGTGGTTGGACACGGTCTTGGCACTGATGCACAACTGCTCGGCAATCCCTCGCACCGGGGTGCCCTTGGCCAGCATCACGAAAATTTCCAGCTCACGCTGGGTCATGCGCTGCAAGCGCGGGTCACTGGCATTCTGCTGTGACGTGCAGGCCAGCTGGGTGGCCAAGGGCTGTTCGATATAGGCATGCCCGGCCAACACCCGCTGCACCGCCTCGATCAGCACTTCGGGCGCCGAGTTCTTGGTCAGGTATCCCGAGGCACCAGCATCCAGCGCCTGGCGCACCAGCGGCAGTTCGTCATGCATGCTGAAGAACAGCACCCGCAACTGCGGCAGGCGCTGACGCAGGCGCCGGGTGGTTTCCAGGCCGCTGATGCCTGGCAGGCCAAAGTCCATGATCACCAGGTTGGGCACCTGTTCCTGAACCCGCGCCAGCGCCTCTTCGCCACTGGCAGCCTCACGCACCTGTACCTTCGGCAGCACCGCTCGCAGCAGGCTGGCATAGCCCTGGCGGACCACGGCGTGGTCATCGACCAACACGATATTCATCACACCTCCATGGGAATGTTCAGGGCCAGCGCCCAGCCGGCACCCGGTCGGCTGAGGATGCGCAGCTCACCGCCCAGGCTGCGGGCGCGCTCGGCCATCGAGTGCAGGCCTACCCCGGGGCGCTGGGGCTGGCTGGCACCGCAACCGTTGTCGAGAACCAGCAGGCGCAAGCCCTTGGCGCTGCGTTGCAGGCGCACCCGCACCTGGCTTGCGCCGGCGTGACGGGCGACGTTGGTCAACGCCTCCTGCAGCAAACGATACAAATGCGTGCGACTCGGCCCGGGTAGTACCGGCAAATGCTCGCCTACCCGCAGGCGGCAATCGATACCCTGGCTGGCCTGCCATTGGCTCACCAGCAGGCCGAAGGCTTCGGCCAGCGGCATGTGCTGCAACGCCAGCGGGTACAGGTCATGTACCAGGGCGCGGAAACCTTGCTGCAGGCGTTCACAATCGAGCTCCAGGGTGCGTGTCGTCTGCGCCACCGCGTTTGGCTGGTCGGCGACCATGCGCAGCAGGCAGAGCTGGGCCCGAATACCCGCCAGGTATTGCCCGAGGTCGTCGTGCAGGGTCTGCGCCAACTGGGTGCGCTCCTGCTCCTGCACCGCCAGCAGGGCCTGGGTAAGTTGGGTATTGTCGCAGCGGGCCTGCTCCAGAGACGCGGTCATGCGGTTGAAGTGCTCCGCCAATTGGCGCGCCTCCGGCAGGCCGGCCTCGCGCAGGCGTGCGGTCAATTGCCCACCCGAGACCTGGCGCAAGGCCTGCAGCAGATCGTCCAGCAAGCCCATGCCCCGCCGCACCGCCCAACGGATGGTCAACAAGCTCAGCAGCAACGCCAGGCCGCACAGGACCAACAACTGCTGCAGCGAGTCACGCACCTCGTCGATTTCATCCCGTGCATCCACGGCGATCATTACCCGGCGACCATCCCCCAGCTCCAGCAGCCGGCTGCTGTCGTGGCGCTGCCCAAGCAGTTGGCGGCCCAACCAGGCATCCAGGCCGGTTGCTTGCGGCAGCCGCGCAGGTTCATCCGCCGCCAGCCAGTGCACCCGCACATGGCGCAGGCTTTGCGTCAGCCGTGGTTGCAGGCTCTGCGGGTCGCGCTCGGCAGTGTCGCCGAGGTATGCCACCACGGCTTGCGCCGACTGCAACTCCCGCTCCACGTCAGCCACCGCCTGGCGCAACAGCACCACGGCACAGGCCAGCGTCAACATCGCGAAGCAACAAGTGACCCAGAGGTTGATCCGCCACAGGGCCGAAAGGTTGACAAGGCGCATGGGCAGTTCTCCTCGGGATTGCTGCGGCCATCGTAAAACCCGCGCCCATGTGGTGAATTACTACCTTGGTACCGGGCGAGCGCTACTTTCTGCATATTCCCCCCTCCCGGCGCGCTTCCTATGCTGGCGCCATCTGCCGTGGAGTTGCCTTATGCGCCTGCCTGCCCACCTTGCCATGACCTGCCTGCTGGCCCTGGCCGCGACGCTTTCTGCAAGCCCGGCACCCGCCGCGCAGGCCCCGGGCGGGGAACCGTTGCAAGTGCGCATCGGCTATCTCGGCTATCGCCCCGATCCCGGCCCGCTGCTGTCCAACATCATTCCCGAACCCACCGATGCCGGGCTGCAGGGCGCCGAACTGGCGATTGTCGACAGCAACAGCAGCGGGCGTTTTCTCAAACAGGAATTCCACCTGGCCAATGCCACGGTCGAAAGCCCCGAAGCCCTGCTGCAGGCTGCCAAGGCCCAGCATGACCAGGGCCTGCGGCTGTTCGTGGTAAATGCCCCCGCCGCCAGCCTGCGCGCGCTATCTGCCGCCCTGCCCGACAGCCTGCTGTTCAACGCCGGCAGCCCGGACGACAGCCTGCGCAGCAGCCAGTGCCTGGGCAATGTGCTGCACAGCCTGCCCAGCCGCGCCATGCTGGCCGATGCCCTGGCGCAGTTCCTGGTAATGCGCAAATGGCAACGGGCGCTGTTGGTCGTCGGCCAGACCGACGATGACCGGGCCTATGCGGCGGCCCTGCGCCGCGCCATGAAGCGCTTCGGCATGCAGCTGGTCGCGGAGAAAGCCTGGACATTCGACAACGACCAGCGCCGCAGCGCCCAGGCCGACATGCCGCTGTTCACCCAAACCGCCGAGTACGACGTGGTGCTGGTGGCTGACGAACGCGGCGACTTCGGCGAGTACCTGCCCTACCAGACCTGGTATCCGCGGCCGGTAGCCGGCACCCAGGGCCTGACCCCCACCGGCTGGCACAAGACCGTTGAAACCTTCGGCGCGGCGCAGTTGCAAAAGCGCTTCGAAGCCCAGGCCGGGCGCTGGATGAACGACCGCGACTTCGCCGCCTGGATGGCCGTGCGCAGCGTCGCCAGCGCAGTGAGCAAACTGCGCCAGGCCGAGCCCCGCGCCCTGCAGCAACTGCTGCTCAGCGAGCAGTTGCCGCTGGACGGCTTCAAGGGCCGCAAGCTCAGCTACCGCCCGTGGAACGGCGAGCTGCGCCAGCCGATCCCGCTGGTGCAGCCGCGGGCCCTGGTCAGTACCTCTCCGCAGGAGGGCTTCCTGCACCCGCTCAACGAAATGGACAGCCTGGGCTACGACAGGCCCGAAGTGACCTGCGGCTACCCCTGACCCGATAACCACAACAAAAAAGGATTTCGCCATGCGTCGCTCCCCTTTTCACCGGGCACTGCTTTACCCCAGCCTGCTGTCCGGCGCCCTGGCCCTTGCCAGCGGGCACGCCGTGGCCGCCACCGCCTGGGTATCGAACGAGAAGGACAACAGCCTCAGCCTGATCGACATGCAGACCCTGCAAGTCACCGAAACCCTGCCAGTGGGCCAACGCCCGCGCGGCCTGCTGCTGTCCCACGACAACACGCTGCTGTACATCTGCGCCAGCGATTCGGACCGGGTGCAAGTGATGGATGTGGCTACCCGCAAGATCATCAAGGAACTGCCCTCCGGCAAGGACCCCGAGCAGTTCGCCCTGCACCCCAACGACCGCTGGTTGTACGTGTCCAACGAGGACGACGCGCTGGTGACGGTAATCGATACCCAGACCGACAAGGTGCTCGGGCAGATCGACGTCGGCATCGAGCCCGAAGGCATGGCGGTGAGCCCGGATGGCAAATGGGCGGTCAACACCAGCGAAACCACCAACATGCTGCACTGGATCGACACCAGCACCCAGACACTGGCGGACAGCACCCCGGTGGACCAGCGGCCGCGCTTCGTCGAGTTCAGCCAGGACGGCTCGCGGCTGTGGGCCTCGGCAGAAATCGGCGGCACGGTGACCATCCTCGACGTGGCCAGCCGCCAGGTGCTGAAAACCCTGAACTTCCAGATCAAGGGCGTGCACCCGGACAAGGTCCAGCCGGTAGGCATCAAGCTCAGCGCCGATGGCAAGTATGCGTTCGTCGCCCTGGGCCCGGCCAACCATGTGGCGGTGGTCGATGCCAAGACCTACGAAGTACTCGACTACCTGCTGGTGGGCCGGCGGGTCTGGCAATTGGCGTTCACCCCGGACCAGAGCCAGTTGCTGGCCACCAACGGGGTCAGTGGCGACGTTTCGGTGATCGATGCAAAAAACCTCAAGGTGCTCAAGTCGGTGAAGGTCGGCCGCTACCCCTGGGGCGTGGTGGTGACGCCATGAATACCCTCGAAGTCAGTGACGTGAGCTTTGCCTACGGCCAGCGCGAGGCGCTCAGGCAAGTCGGTTTCAGCCTGGCGTCCGGGCGCTTCGCCGCCTTGCTGGGCCCCAATGGCGCCGGCAAGTCGACCTTGATCGCCCTGCTCACCCGCTTGTACGACCTGCAGCATGGCGACATCCGCGTGTGCGGCTGCTCGCTGCGCAACGCCACGCGCCCGGCCTTGCGCCAGCTGGGCGTGGTGTTCCAGCAAAGCACCCTCGACCTGGACCTGAGCGTGGAGCAGAACCTGCGCTACCACGCCTCGCTGCACGGCCTGTCGCGGCGCCAGGGCAATATTCGTGTCGATGCCGAACTGGCCCGCCAGGGCCTCGATGAGCGGCGGCGCGAACCGGTCCGGGCGCTGAACATCGGCCATCGGCGCCGGGTGGAGATTGCCCGCGCGCTGCTGCATGAGCCGCGTTTGCTGTTGCTCGACGAGGCCAGCGTCGGCCTCGACCCGGCCAGCCGCCTGGCGCTCAACCAGCACCTGCGGCTGCTGTGCCGCGAGCAGCGCCTCAGTGTGCTGTGGACCACCCATCTGCTGGACGAAGTGCAGCCCAGCGATGACCTGCTGATCCTGCATCAAGGGCGCCTGGTGGCCAGCGGCACGGCCGATGCCCTGAGCCTGGAGCACGGCGGTGACCTCGACCATGCCTTTGCCCGCCTGACCAGCGCCCCCACAGGAGTCAATGCCCGATGAACGCTTACTGGCAGTGCTTCAACGGCATTCTCCTGCGCGAATGCCTGCGTTTCGTCCTGCAGCGCACCCGTTTTCTCAGCGCCCTGGTGCGCCCGCTGCTGTGGCTGCTGGTGTTCGCCGCCGGCTTTCGCGCGGCCCTGGGCATTGCGATCATCGAGCCCTACGACACCTACATCCCCTACGAGGTGTACATCATTCCGGGCCTTGCCTGCATGATCCTGCTGTTCAACGGCATGCAGGGCTCGCTGTCGATGGTCTATGACCGGGAGATGGGCAGCATGCGCGTGTTGCTGACCAGCCCGTTGCCGCGGCCCTTCCTGCTCGGCAGCAAGCTGCTGGCGACCTCGTTGATCTCCCTGCTGCAGGTGTACGCCTTCCTTGCCATCGCCTGGTTGTATGGCGTGCAGCCACCGGCTGCGGGCCTGTTGCTGGCGCTGCCGGCGTTGTTGCTGGTGGCGCTGATGCTCAGCGCCCTGGGGCTGTTGCTGTCGAATGCGATTCGCCAGCTGGAGAACTTTGCCGGGGTGATGAACTTCGTGATATTCCCGCTGTTCTTCCTGTCCTCGGCGCTGTACCCGTTGTGGAAGATGCGCGAGGCCAGCCAGTGGCTGTACTGGCTGTGTGCAGTGAACCCGTTCACCCATGCCGTGGAGCTGGTGCGCTTTGCCTTGTATGAGCGCTTCAACCCGCTGGCGCTGACGGTATGCCTGGGGCTGACCGTGCTGTTCACCCTGCTGGCGATCCTCACCTTCAACCCCCAGCATGCGGCGCTGCGCAAGCCACGCTGAGCGGCAGCGATCCATCGCTTAGCGCGAACCCTGTGGGAGCGGGCGCGCCCGCGAAACAGGCGACGCGGTGGATGGCACCGGCTTCGCCGGTGTTCGCGGGCACACCCGCTCCCACAAGGGAAGGTGACACGCTCTCGAACATTGTTCCCTGTGCGACAGCGTAGCCCAAAGGGTTGGGCAATCTCCCACAGGTTTGCGCGCCCGGCTTTCTACTACTTTGGTACTGCCTTTGCTGTCTGATCGTCGCATTCACATTGCACCGCCACTGGCATGTAATGGGCCTATAACAAAAAGGACAACCCCCATGCCACGTGCCCTGCCCCGGCTGCCACGCCCATTGCTGGCGGCGCTTTCCCTGAGCCTGACGCTAGGCGCTGCCCAGGCCGATACCACGCCGCTATTCTCTGCCGACGGCTACCGCACCACCCTCTACCGCAGCCCGACCCCACAGCAGGTCGAGGGCGGCCAGGTCATCGACACCGCCATGCTGCAAGGCCTGCTGGGGCACACCCCCAAGCCGGTGCTGATCGACGTCTATCGCCGCCAATGGCTGCAAGGCCGCTTCATCGAAGATGAACCCCACGCCAACATCCCCGGCAGCCGCTGGCTGGCCAACACCGGCGATGGCGAGCTGAGCCCGGCGTGGCACGATTACTTCGTGCGCAACCTGCAAAAAGCCACCGCCGGGCGCACGGAGCAACCGCTGGTCTTTTACTGCCGCTCCGATTGCTGGTTAAGCTGGAACGCGGTAAAACGCGCGAAAGCCCTGGGCTATAAGAATCTGTATTGGTACCGCGATGGCCTGGACGCCTGGCAACAGGCCAACCTGCCGCTGCAGCCAGCGCAGCCGGAACCCTTCCCCTGAATTCATCGCCTGCAAACGCGTGCCCGCTCCATCCAATAAAAACGAGGTGAAAAGGCCATGTACAAAATTCTGATTGCCGACGATCACCCCCTGTTTCGCGAAGCCATCCACAACGTTATCAGCGATGGCTTCCAGGGCAGCGAAGTCATGGAAACTGCCGACCTGGACAGCGCCCTGGCGCTGACCCACGAACATGACGACCTCGACCTGATCCTGCTCGACCTGAACATGCCCGGCATGCATGGCCTCAATGGCCTGATCACCCTGCGCAACGAGGCCCCGACCACGCCGGTGGTGATCGTCTCGGCCGAGCAGGAAAAGCAGATCGTGCTGCAGGCCATCACTTATGGCGCGGTGGGCTTCATCACCAAGTCCTCGCCACGTTCACAGATGATCGAAGCGATCGAGCAGATCCTCAACGGCAATGTCTACCTGCCGCCCGACATCATCCGAGCCCAGAAAAGCAGCACCAGCCGGCGCCTGAACGATGCCCCGAGCTTCCCGCCGGAGATGCTCCAGGCCCTGACCCGCAAGCAGCTGCTGGTGCTCGAGCGCATGACCAAGGGCGAGTCGAACAAACAGATCGCCTACACCCTGGATATCGCCGAGACCACGGTCAAGGCCCACGTTTCGGCGATCCTGCGCAAGCTCAACGTGCACAACCGGGTACAGGCCATCCTCAGTGCCGGTGATATCGATTTCGGTGATTACCTGCGGCGTTGACCTGTTCCGGCCTCTTCGCGGGCTTGCCCGCTCCCACAGGATTCCCGCAGGTTTCAGTGTTGCGCAATACCTGTGGGAGCGGGCAAGCCCGCGAAGAGGCCGGCGGCTATGCCACACTGCTCCCCAGCAAATGGCTCATCGCCGCCTTCAGCTTCATCGGCCGCACCGGCTTGTGCATCAGGGTGTGGCCCAGCTCGCGGATCTGTTGCTTGAGCTCGTTGCTGTAGTTGGCGGTGATCATCATCGCCGGCAAGGGCTGGGCGCGGCGGGCATTGATCCGCGCCACGGCGTCGACGCCATTGCAGTCGTTGTCCAGGTGGTAGTCGGCGATCAGCAGGTCGGCCTCGGCATGGTAGTTGTCCACCTGGCGCGCCAGGTCCTCCTCCGACAGCGCGGTGACCACCCGGCAGCCCCACCCCTCCAGCAGGGTACGCATGCCAGCGCAAATCGCCGCATCGTTATCCAGTACCCACACCCGCGCCCCGCGCAGGCGTTCGAGCATCGGCTCGCTTATTGCCTGGCTCGGCTGGGCCTTGGGCGCGGTGGTGCTCAGCGGCACTTCGACAGCGAACACCGAGCCTTTGCCAAGCCATGACCGCACCCGAATCCGGTGGCCAAGAATGCCGGCGATCTTTTCCACGATCGCCAGGCCCAGACCCAACCCTCGGTCCTGGTCCGGGCGCTGCACATCGCCGCGCCTGAACTCCTGGAACATTTCTTCCAGGTGCTCCTCGGCGATACCGATCCCGCTGTCCCATACTTCGATCCGCAAGCCGCCACGCTGGCGCCGGCAGCCCAGCACCACGCGCCCACTGCGGGTATAGCGAATGGCATTGCTGAGCAGGTTGCGCAGGATCCGCGCCAGCAGCTGGATGTCACTGCGCACCACGGCGGAACAGCCCACGAAATGCAGTTCAAGCCCTTCGCTGCGCGCCACCTGGGCGTATTCGGCAGCGAGGTTGTCCATCAGTTCGCGCAGAGCGAACGGGGCGACATCGGCCTTGATCACGCCAGCATCGAGCTTGGAAATATCCACCAGGGTACCTAGCAGGTTCTCCACATCCTCCAGCGAGTTGCTGACATTACGCACCAGGTGAGCACTGTTGTGCGGCTCGCGGTGTTCGAGCAAGGCGCTGGTGAACAGCCGTGCCGCGTTCAGTGGCTGCAGCAAGTCATGGCTGACGGCGGCAAGGAACTTGGTTTTCGACAGGTTGGCCTGCTCGGCCTCGCGCTTGGCCTCGCGCAGGCGCGATTCCACCCGGCTGCGCTCCTCGATTTCGCGCAGCAGCTGCTCGTTGAGGCTGGTCAGCTCGGCCGTGCGCTCGCGTACCCGTTGCTCCAGGTGCTGATACGCCTGGTGCAGCGCCTGTGCGGTATTACGGCGCTCGGTGATGTCGCGGATCAACACGAAGATGCCCACCACTTCACCATTGGCCAGGCGGTTCGGCACGTAGGAGCGCAGCATGTAGCGTTCCTGGCCGTTGATGTTGGTTTCGGCAAACTCGAAGGTTACGCTCTCCCCCGCCAGCGCCCGCGCCACGTAGGCCTCCAGGCGCTGGTAATGCTGCTCGCTGTGGGCCTCGCGCAGGCTCTGGCCCAGCATCACGCCGCGAGGCCAGCAATACCATTCTTCATAGACCTTGTTGGTGAATTCGTAGACCAGGTCGGCATTCAGGTAAGCGATCAGCGCCGGCACATGGTCGGTGATCAGGCGGATCTGGTGCTGGTGTGCCGTCTCGGCCCGCTGCCGGGCCTCGCTGAGCAGGTGGTTGACGGCCTTGAGCTCGGCCATGGCCTGGTTCAGCGCTTCGGTGCGTTCGCGCACCTGCTCGGCCAGCACCACCGAATGCTGAAACGCGGCATAAGGGTCGTTGCCACGCGTGACGCCGGACTCGATACGCTCGATCAGGGCGCCGTTGATACGCTGCAGCTTGTGGTTCTGGTGCTGCAGCCGGGCGACCTCGGCCTGCAGTTCAGCGACCGACAGGAGGCCGGTTGCGGGCAATGGCGACTCCGGTGAAGGTCTGGTTGATGTGCATGCCATCGAACTGTTCTCCGTAGGTGTTGAAGCCGATCACCCGCTGCTCGCGCAGGAACGCACCGACCGCTTCCAGCCCGTCCCGGGCTTCCAGCTCCAGCCGCCGCAGGAAGCAATCGCAACCGATGGTCAGCAGCAGCGGGCCGAGGCGCTGCTGCAAGCCGTCGAACAACTGGTGCAGGTTCGGCAACAGCGGGCCCGGGGTCATGGCGGTGAGCACGATGCCGTTTTCAACAGCGCAGTAGAAACTCAGGCTCAGGTCCGGGTGCACCTGCTGTATCGCCCGCACGTAGTACTGGTCGTGGATGCGCACGGCCAGCGGATGGGCAGCGAACACACGATGATCGAGCTCGGCCACCGGCACGCCGATGTGCCGGGCGTATTCCTCGGCAGCTGGCTCGGCATTCAGTTCGAAGACCCGGCGCTGGGCACTGTCGGCGCCGGTGACCACCAGCTTTTCCTGGCGCGGCAGGATGTGGTGGGTGGTGAACACTTCGAAGTCGAGCCAGGTATTGACCAGCACCACCACCGCCGCGCCGTGGTGGAACGCGCCGCCGAAATACACATGGGTGCGGGTCAGGTAGTTGTCGTCGCCGGCCGAGCCGCCGAAATGCGGGATGTCGCCCAGGGCCGCACTGAGGGCGGCAAGCACCATTTCCTCACGGCTGGACAAGCCGTCGAGCAGGGTCAGGGCAAAGCTGTGGCCCTTGATCGGCGCCAGGTTATTGCTGCGGCAGGTGCCGACCAGGCGCTCGACCATCTGCTGGGCGTCGATCAGGCTGAAGCGCTCCATTTCATCGATCAGTTCGGTGGCGATGGAAAAGTGCCGATGATCGAACCCCACTGCCGTTATGCAGTTGCGGCCATAGCCCTGCGGGGTGATTTCCCCGGCGCTGGTGCAACCGACCAGGCGGATGCCGCCAAAGCCCTGCTCCAGGGCTTCGCCCAGGGCCTGCAGGTCGTATTCGGCGGAGCAGAAGAACAGCACGAAGCCCAGGTGCGGGTGCAGCAACTGCGCCGCCAGCTCCTGGGCTGCCTGCCGGGCGTCGGTTGCCTGGGACATGGCGCTGACCACACCGTCGTTGTGAGCCTGCTGCATCGTGGTCTCCGGCGCGGGGTGGCTGAGTGATGAGTGTACGAAGGCGATCATCGAGGACGAATGCTACTTGGGTAGCGGGTGGGCGGTTCCATGGACGTAATATCACCGGCATGCGCGGGACCTTGTAGGAGCGGCCTTGTGTCGCGAAAGGGCTGCAAAGCAGCCCCAGCAATTTGTGCATCGCTGCTGAAATCCTGGGGCCGCTTTGCGGCCCTTTCGCGACACAAGGCCGCTCCTACAATTGACCGTGTTGCCCGGTCTGGCAAGGCTTACCAGGTCAACACCGCCCCCACCGCAAAGGTATCGGTGTCTTCGTTCTGGTCACTGGTTTCATGGCCGTCGATGGAAAACTGGTTGTACTCGGCAACCAGCTTGAGGTTGTCGTTGACGTCATGGAACAGCGCCACGCCACGGGTTTCATAATCCGCACCGCTGCCCACCGCGCCGTTGCCATCGTCCTTGGTCTTGCCATACGACAGCGCCACCCGGTTCTTGCCGACCTTGTAGGAGCCCTGCAGCAGGTAGCCGTCGCTGTCGACATTGCGCAAGGTCGGTTCGCCAGCGTTGTTGGTGAAGAACGGGTTGATGCCCTTGGCCTGGAACCCCGAGCCGGTCAGCGACAGCCCCCCCATCTTCGCCTGCACACCGTAGCCGACACCTTTGGAGGTGACCGACTGCACCGCCGGGTCGGTGTTGTCGGAGGTCTGGTAGCTGCCGTTGAGCCAGCTGTAGATCTGCGCCCCACCCAGGTCGAACTGGTAGGTGATCTCGCTTTCGGTACGCGGGTTTTCCTGGTAGGCCTTGCCGGTCGGGCTGCTGTCGTTGGTGTCCACCGGGTCCATGATGCCCACCGCCACCCGCAGGCCGTCCATCACTGGGGTGCGATAGGTGATCTGCGAGGTGGGGAACGGGTACGGGTAGCCGCTACCGATGTTGCCGAACGAGACCCCGCCGCCGTCAACCAGCCCCAGGGTGTCACTGACCTGGCCATAACCGGCCAGCAGTTCGTCGAGCAGGATATTGGAACGGGCGAACAGCCCGAAGTCCTTGCCGATCAGCACCTCACCCCACTCGGGGTTGGCCACGGTGCCGTAGAACTGGCGCACGTCGATGGCGGTGTCGGTACCGTTGGTTTCGCTGTCGTTGATGGTCACCCAGAACGAGGCTCGCGCGCCGAGCTTCAGGTCATCCACCTGCTTGCCCATGTTGAAGCCCAGGTAGTTGGGCAGAAAGCCCATCTTCACCCGTGACTGGCGGCGATCGAACTGCTCACCCTGCCGATCGACATCGCTGTTGACGTAGAAGGCGTTGATATAGCCGTCGGTGGAAAACGTCGTCTGGTCCTTGTCGTACAGCATGATCTCGGCCTGGGCCAGGCTGCTCAGGCAAAGGGTCGACAGGCTGACGGTAACAGCCGCCAGCAAACGTGGGGACAGATTCTTATTGTTGTACATGTCGCGCTCCGAAACGGGGACGGGATGTCGGAGGCGATTATCAGAAGCTGGCAAACAGCCAGAAACGCTGCCTTGGAGGGGGCTGCCAGGTGCTTTGGGCCTGCGCGCGCGGCGTGATGATTCCGGCCCAGGACCGGGTTACGCCCAGAGGCAAGACTTCTGGCGTAACCCACAGGAGCAGGCAAGGATCAATACGGCAGACTACAGCGGGCCCCTGTCAAAGGTCCAGGGCACCACTGAGCAAGGCGTTCAGCATGGGTGCGACGTCAGCGCGCTGCTCGTCCAGCAGACACAGCGGGAGGCCTTGCCAGGCTGGTTGTAAATCGGCCAATCCCTCGCCAATCAAGGCCAGCGGACAAACGATTGCCATTTGCAGCGAACGCAGGCGCCTGGCCAAGGCAGGGTCCACCGGCACCTGGACCTTGATCACCACTGCTGCGGGCTGCATTGCTGCACACAGCATGGGTATTTCTTCCAGCGGCTGCCCGCAACCGAGCACTTCGATGCGTTGCTGCTCGCTGCTCAACAGCAGCCCGGTGCACAATACCTGCAGTTCGGCTTGCCCCTCGGTGCCTGCCAGCAGCACGCGCGGTGCATCGGCCTGGTTCATCTGCAGGCGCATCAGCAGGCGGGCGCGCAGGAACATGTCCAGAAACAGCCATTGGCTACGCTGGCCCGGCGCAATGCCTGAGGCCAGGCCATGCCAGACTGGCATCAGCACCTCACGCAGCACGGTGGCCTTGGGCAGGACGGTGAACAACTGCCCATGGATGCTTTCCAGCGCTTGTGTATCGAATGCCTTGGTTGCACGCTCCACAGCAGCGCGCCAGTCGTCGAACGCCGAGTGCTGCTGCACCGGCGCATCCGGCTGCCCTGCGAGCATGCCGCCTACCTTGCTGATGGGCACCCCATTGCCGGTCCAGCGCAAGATGTCGCGTATGCGCTGGACATCGCGGGCGGTATAAAGGCGATGGCCGCCCTCGGTGCGCTGCGGGCTTATCAACCCATGGCGCCGCTCCCATGCCCGCAAGGTCACCGGATTGATGCCGGTCAGGCTGACCACATCGCGCATGGGTAGCAAATCGGCTGGGGTGGCGTCAGTCATGATGAGGGTTTATCTGGGGGGTGGCACATTCTAAACCCATATGCACCTTCTGCGGCGAGCCTCCTTGGGTCATCATGCAACAAACGGCGCCGAGGCCTTCTGCACGCAGGCCAGGCCGCGCACTTCGCATCCTAAATGCCTGTAGGTGGGCCCCATGATCAACGCGAAACTCATGCAACTGATGGTCGAGCATTCCAACGATGGCATCGTCGTCGCAGAGCAGGAGGGCGACGACAGCATCCTTATCTACGTCAACCCCGCCTTCGAGCGCCTGACCGGCTATCGCGCCGAGGACATCCTGTATCAGGACTGCCGTTTTCTGCAGGGCGACGATCATGACCAGGCCGGCCTTGCCAACATCCGCGAGGCGATCCGTGGAGGCCTGCCGTGCTGCCAGGTGCTGCGCAATTACCGCAAGGACGGAAGCTTGTTCTGGAACGAGTTGTCCATCACGCCGGTGTACAACGAGGCGGACCAGTTGACGTACTACATCGGCATCCAGCGCGATGTCACAGCGCAGATTTTCGCTGAGGAGAAGCTACGCGAGCTGGAGGCCGAGGTGGCTGAATTGCGCCGACAACTGGGCCAGGCTGAGCGCTGAACAAAACCTATACAAGATCGTTGACTTGTATAGATTTACGCTTAGACTTCAGATATACCTGTACAACAAGCCATTTCTGTACAGGATTTCCTGGAGTCCAGCATGTCAGCGTATCTGCAGCAATTCGCCGAGCACTTCAGCAGACTCGACGGGGGCAACCTCGGCACCCTTGAAAAGCTGTACAGCAACGATGTCACTTTTCGCGATCCGTTGCATCAGATCCAGGGGCTGCGCGCTCTGCGAACCTATTTCGCGCAGTTGTACGCCAACGCTCACGATATTCGCTATGCCTTTTCCAGCATCGACGAAGTGATGCCTGGGCAAGGTTACCTGCGCTGGACCCTGCAGTTTCGCCACCCACGCCTGGCCCGCGGTCAGCAGATCAGCTTGCAAGGATGCAGTTACCTGCAATGGCATGACCGGGTCCATTTTCACCAGGACTATTTCGACGCAGCAGCCCTGCTCTACGAACATGTTCCGGTCATGGGCGGTGCGATTCGATGGCTCAAAGGCCGGATGGCATGAGCCGCTGCTGGCTGACAGGCGCAAGCAGCGGTATCGGTGCCGCACTTGCACAATGCCTGCTGGAGCAAGGCCACCAGGTTGCCCTGGGCGCACGACATGCAGATCGTCTCGCCCCGTTGGCTGAACGTTTTCCCGGGCAGGTGCTGCTGGCCATTGGCGACCTGGACGACCCCGTACAGGTCGCCGGGATCGCAACCCGTATCGAGCAGGCCTGGGGAGCGCTGGACAGGGTGATCCTCAATGCAGGCACCTGCGAGTACCTGGAGCCGGACCATTTCGACCCTGCCTTGGTCGAGCGTGTGGTCCGTACCAATTTCCTTGCTGTCAGCTACTGCCTGGCAGCGGCCCTGCCCTTGCTTCGCGCCGGTCAACGCCCTCATCTGGTGGTCATGGGCAGTTCGGTGACCTGGCTGGCCTTGCCCCGTGCCGGCGCCTATGGCGCGTCCAAGGCAGCCGTGCGTTATCTGGTGGAATCGCAGCGCATCGACCTGGCCCGCGAAGGCATCGCCGTCACCCTCGTCAACCCGGGCTTTGTCGACACGCCATTGACCCGTCGCAACGATTTCCCCATGCCGCAGCTGTGGTCGGCGCAGCGCGCAGCCAGCCATATTGCCAAACGCCTTCCCGAGCGCCCGCTGGAAATCAACTTCCCCCGGCTTTTCATCCTGGTATTGCGCCTGCTTGGCGCACTGCCCGCGCGCCTGCGCCTGGGGCTTGGGCAACGCCTTGCCCGTCATGAACAGGAATGATGATCCATGCGTATAGCAATCATCGGCAGCGGCATTGCAGGGCTATCCTGCGCTCATCTGCTGTCACGCAAGCATGAGGTGACGGTTTTCGAAGCCGAGAAATGGATCGGGGGCCACACGCATACCCTCGATGTGATCTGGCAGGGTGAACGCCATGCAATAGATACCGGCTTCATCGTCTTCAATGACTGGACCTACCCGCACTTCATCCGCTTGCTCGACAACCTGAAGGTCGCCTCACGGCCGACCGAAATGAGTTTCTCGGTGCATGATCCGGTCACTGGCCTGGAATACAACGGGCACGACCTGAATACCCTGTTCGCCCAACGCCGCAACCTGGTGTCCCCGGGGTTCTGGGGGATGCTACGGGATATTCTGCGTTTCAATCGTCAGGCACTCGCCGACCTGGATAACCAGCGTATCGATGCCAACGCGACCCTGGGCGCCTACCTCCGGGCTCAGCGCTATGGACAGCGCTTCATCGACCATTACATCGTACCGATGGGGTCGGCGATCTGGTCGATGTCCCGCGCGGACATGCTCGGCTTCCCACTTGCGTTCTTTGTGCGGTTTTGTCGCAACCACGGCTTGTTGTCGGTCAACCAACGTCCACAGTGGCGCGTGATCGAAGGGGGTTCGCGCAGCTACGTCAGTCCGCTGTGCCGGCCGTTTGCCGGGCGCATCCGCCTCGACTGCAAGGTTTTCCGGGTCAGCCGCGACGAAGGTGGCGTCACCCTGACGAGCGCTGCCGGTACCGAGCGTTTCGACAATGTGGTGTTCGCCTGCCACAGCGACCAGGCCCTGGCTTTGCTCGAAGCGCCGAGCGTGCAGGAACGGGAAGTGCTCGGCGCCATCGGTTATGCCAGCAACGATGTGGTGCTGCACACCGATACCCGTCTGCTACCCCGCCGCAAGCGCGCCTGGGCCAGCTGGAACTACCGTCTCGGCGGGCCGCAGCAGGCGCCTGCCGCGCTGACCTACAACATGAACATTCTGCAAGGTATCCAGGCACCGACGACCTTCTGCGTGAGCCTCAACCAGACCGCGCTGGTGGATCCGGCGCAGATCATTGCCCGCTTCCAGTACGACCATCCGCAGTACAGCCTTGCGGCGTGCGCCGCGCAGGCGCGCCAGGCGCAGCTGCAGGGCCAGCGCCACAGTTACTTCTGCGGCGCCTACTGGGGCAACGGCTTTCACGAAGATGGCGTGGTCAGTGCGTTGAAGGTGGCCGCGCATTTCGGAGAGCACCTGTGAACAGCAGCCTTTGCGTGGGCTGGGTCAGCCACCGGCGCCTGGCGCCGCGCCCCCACGCCTTCCGCTACAGGATCGGCATGTTCTACCTGGACCTGGACGAGCAAGCCTTGCTGACAGGCCTGTCACGCTGGCTGTGGCGCTGGCGCCTGGCGCCGCTGAGCTGGAACCAGGCAGATTACCTGCCAGCCCAGACCCGCCGGGGCGAGCCCCTGGCCCAGGCTGCACGCTTGCTGGTGCGCAGCGCGACGGGAGAAATGCCTGAGGGGCCGGTGCACCTGCTCACGCAATTGCGTTGCTGGGGGCTGTCGTTCAACCCGGTCAGTTTCTATTTCTGCCATGACCGCGACGGACGACTGACGGCAATCCTGCTGGAGGTGCGAAACACACCATGGCGTGAACGCTTCCATTACGTGCTGCCGGTGCGCGGAAACCTTGCCGGGCCCTTCACCGTCGCCAAGGCCTTCCATGTGTCGCCGTTCATGCCACTGCACATGGACTATCGCTTGCGCTTCGCCCTGGACGCTGAACATGTGCGCATCCACATGGAGAACTGGCAAGGCGATAGCAAGGTGTTCGAGGCCGACCTGGCCTTGCAACGCCAGGCGCTGGATAGAGCCGCTGTGCACCGATACGTACTGGCCTTCCCATGGATGAGCCTGCGCACCGTCTCGGCCATTTACTGGCAGGCATTGCGCCTGCTGTTCAAACGCACACCCGTCCATGACCACACGGCCAGCCAGCGTGACCTGGCGCTCGGCCATTCCTGCGAGGACCCTGATGATGTCGAACCCCACCCTGAGCGTTAGCAAGTTCGCAGGCCTCGGGCCATTGTTCGGCGGGCTGGCACGAAATGCCGTGCTCGCCCGGCTGGGCAGGCTGCGCCATGGCCACCTGCGCCTGCTCAGCCACGGGCAGCAGTGGAGTTTCGGTGACGCCCACAGCCCGTTGCAGGCCGAGGTGGAGATCCTTGATGACATCACCTGGGGCCTGATAGCCGGCAATGGCTCGATCGGTGCTGGCGAAGCCTACATTCACGGCTATTGGCGCAGTCCCGACCTGGCGCTGGTGACTCGTCTGTTCGTCGCAAACCTTGAGGTACTTGACGCGCTCGAGGGGGGCCTGGCCCGCTTCGGCCGCCCTGCCCTGCGGTTGCAGCACAAACTCAACCGCAACAACAGGCGCGGTGCCCGCCGCAATATTCTGGCGCACTACGATCTGGGCAATGCCCTGTTCGAGCGGCTGCTCGACCCCACCATGATGTATTCGGCAGCTCAGTTCGAACACCCGGGGCAGACACTGGAGCAAGCACAGCTGCACAAGCTGGAGCGCATCTGCCAGAAGCTGGAGCTGAGCCCTGCCGACCACCTGCTGGAGATCGGCTGCGGGTGGGGCAGCCTGGCAATCCACGCCGCCACCCGATATGGCTGCAAGGTCACCACCACCACGCTTTCCGAGGCGCAGTACAGCCATACCCTGCAACGCGTTCAGGCCCTGGGGCTGGAGCAGCGCGTGAAAGTGCTTCGCGAAGACTACCGCGATCTTCAAGGCACCTTCGACAAACTGGTCTCGATCGAGATGATCGAGGCTGTCGGCCACCGTTACCTGCCGGTGTATTTCCGCCAGTGCGCCTCGCTACTCAAACCCGACGGCCTGATGCTGTTGCAAGCGATCACCATACGCGACCAGCGCTATGAGCAGGCGCGGCGGTCGGTCGATTTCATCCAGCGCTACATCTTCCCCGGTGGCGCCCTGCCTTCGTTGAGCGTGATGCTGGAAACTGCCAGCCGGCACACCGCACTCAACCTCTTGCACATGGAAGATTTCGGCCAGGACTATGCCCACACATTGCGGCATTGGCGAGAAAACCTGCGCCAGGCACGCGCAGCGTTGACGGACCTTGGCTACGACGACATGTTCCAGCGCCTGTGGGAGTTCTACCTGTGTTACTGCCAAGGCGGTTTCGAGGAGCGCACCATCGGTGTCGCGCATCTGCTCTGGGCAGCGCCCCAGGCACGGCGCGCGCCCTTGCCTGGCAGCGCCTGATGAGCCGTGGCTGGCTGCTCGCCAATGCCTTGTGGCTACAGGCTGGCTGGTGGCTATGCGTACTGGGGGCCGAAAAACCCTTCCTGTCGATGCTGGTGATCGCTGCCCTGGCCGTGCATCTGAGCCTGTGCCCGGCCGTCCACGCAGAGGTCAAGGCGCTGTTGCTGGTAACGCCGGTCGGGTGTGTGCTGGATAGCGTGCTGGGCGCGCTGGGCGTGTTCAGCTTCGACACCTGGCCATTGCCGCTGTGGCTTGCGCTGCTGTGGCTGGTACTGGCCAGCGGCATGCGCCACAGCCTGGCATGGGCCGACAGGCACTGGCGGCTCGGTGCGCTGCTAGGTGCAGTTGGCGGCCCGCTGGCCTATGTAGGCGGAGCGGGGCTGGCAAATGTCGACTTGCCCATGGGCCCACTGGTAACCGGCCTGTTACTGATGCCGATATGGGCCGTTACCTTCCCCCTGCTCGTGCGCCTTGCGGTGCGGTGCTGACTTGCGGCATCGTTCGGAGCAGTAGCGCACCTGCTCCCAGCAACGTGACCAGCGCTTGCGCCAGTTGAACGGCCGCCCACACACCACGCAGACCTTGCTGGGCAAAAGACCCTTTTTCATATCGGCTGCGCCGCATCGAGTCGCGCCAAAAGTGTCTGGCCACGCTGCCAGATGGCATCGCGACGGTCAGCCGACATGCCATCGAGGTTTCGATAGACCAGCGCCAGACGCGGGTTGGCCGAAAGCAGGTGGCGATGACGGATGAGAAAATGCCAGTACAGGGCATTGAACGGGCAGGCATCCTCCTCGGCCACCTGGTCAACCCTGTAACTGCAGGCCTTGCAATGATCGGACATGCGCTGGATATAGCGACCGCTGGCGCAGTAAGGCTTGGAGCCCAGGTAGCCGCCGTCGGCGTACATCACCATGCCAAGCGTGTTGGGCAGTTCGACCCAGTCGAAGGCGTCCATGTAGACAGCCAGGTACCACTCACAGATTGCGGTGGGCGCGATACCGGCCAACAAGGCGAAGTTGCCGGTGACCATCAGGCGCTGGATATGGTGAGCGTAACCCAAGCGAAGGGTCTGCCCGATGGCCTGCTCCATGCAGCGCATGCGGGTGCGACCGGTCCAGTAGAATTCCGGCAACGCTCGCTCGTTACCCAGGTAATTGAGCGCGGCATACTCCGGCATGCGCAGCCAATAGATGCCGCGTACATACTCACGCCAGCCGATCAGCTGGCGGATGAAGCCCTCTGCTGCATTGAGCGGCACTCGCCCCTCGCGCCAGGCCTTGTCGACCCCGTCGCATAGAAAACGCACATCAAGAAGCCCGATGTTGAGTGCTGCACTGATGCGCGCATGGAACAGGTACGGCTCGCCCTCGGCCATCGCATCCTGGTAGTCACCGAAAGCCGCCAGGCCGAAATCCAGAAAGTGTTGCCAGAGCTGCTGTGCCTCGGCATGGGTCACCGGGTAGTCGAAACCGTCGATGGCTCCGTAGTGGTCGCTGAAGCGTTGCCGTACCAGGGCTATTACTGCAGCTGTGATGTCGTCCTGTGCGAAATGTGCGGCGAAGGGGCCACGTAGCTGGCGAGGCAAGGCCTTGCGGTTGTCGCCATCGAGATTCCAGGTTCCACCTGCCGGGCTGCCGTCAGGCTCCAGCAGCAGGCCGGTGCGCTTGCGCATGCCACGGTAGAAGTGCTCCATGCGCAGTTGGCCGCGCTCCCGGGCCCAGCGCGCGAAAGCTTCGCGAGAGCATAGAAACCGCGTGTCGCGATGCCACACAAGCGGCAGTGCGGCATCGCGCAACGCCTGCTCCAGGCGCCACTCTCCGCACTCGGTCAGGTGAATATGCGTGGCTCCCAGGGCCTGCTGCCAGCGCCGCAACTCGCCAACGATGGTTCCGCTGTTGCCGTCATCATCGAGTTGTACATAATGCACCTGCCAACCGCGCTCGCGCAGTGCCAGAGCGAAGTGCCGCATGGCACTGAAGATCAGGACGATCTTCAGCGGATGATGCGGCACGTACCTGGCCTCCCCTTCCACTTCCGCCATCAGCACAGCATCGCGGGCAGGATCGAGGGCGTTGAGGCTTGCCAGGTCGAAGGACAGCTGGTCTCCCAGTACCAGACCCAGGCGCATCTTCAGGCTACCCCTGGCTGGTCAGCGTTACCGTTATGCAGATTCATGGCATGCCTCCCAGCAGACGCTGACGCAGTTGTTGATCCCTGGCCCGCGGATCGAGCCAGATGGCGAAGAACGCCCGTGCAAAAACGGGGTCGGCGACCGCCCGGCTGAGTTTGCCATCGACGTAGAAGCGGCAGCCCTGCCCCGGCATGTACAAGCCGGTGATGCGCATGCCTGGCCGTACATCCACAAACGCCTGCTGCATGGCCTGGGACCACGCCGCGCGCCGCTGCGGCGTCACGTTTTCAGGTGCCAGGCGGTACATTTCCTCGAGGCTGGCCTGTACCAGCGTGTCCCTGGACAGGCTTCGGTGATAGGCCAGCTCAAGGGCAAAAGGCCGGTTCCAGTCCTGGACCGGACCTGCTGCCCATAGCTGTGCGGTGTAAAGGCGCAAGCCAAACCAGCTGAACTCACCGACGCCCAGCCGTTGCGCTGCCGGCAGCTCCGCTCGCCAGTCCGCCGCCTCCGACAGGGCAGTCAATAGCAGGCAAAGCCAGGCCCAACGAGTCGTGTGCCCCATACTGACCTCGAGCACGTGAAATACCTGTACAATATTAGAAACTATGTACAGTTTTTTATGAGGTTGTACAACTTTTACTTGCAGGTCTCAGGGCCTTGTTTCGGCAGAGCCAGTGACAGAGGCATACCAGCGTCGGGGCCGGCAAAGGAGGCAGTTCAGTGAGCCTTATCAATGACCTTCATACCCCCGCCAACGTGCTGGTCTGCGGAGCCAGCCAGGGGATCGGCCTTGCACTGTGCACACAACTGCTGGCGCGCGACGACATCGGACGGGTGTTTGCCGTCTCGCGACATGCCACCAGCAGCCCTGCGCTGGATGCTTTGTTTGCCGAGCACCCACGACAGTTGGTTCGCATCGACTGCGACGCTTGTTCCGAAGTGGCACTGCAAACACTGGCGGCGCGGGTGGGAGCCTGCTGCAACCACTTGAACCTGGTATTTTGCACGCTTGGCGTGCTGCAAGCGCCACCCGCACGGGCCGAAAAAGCGCTGACACAGTTGGATATGGCGGGGCTGCTGGCCAGCTTCACGACCAACTGTTTCGCCCCTGTGCTGCTGCTCAGGCACTTGCTGCCCTTGTTGCGACAGCAACCGATGACCTATGTGGCGCTGTCGGCGCGGGTCGGGTCGATCAGCGACAATCATCTTGGCGGGTGGTACAGCTATCGCGCCAGCAAGGCGGCGCTCAACCAGCTTCTGCGTACCGCGAGCATCGAGCTCAAGCGACTGAACCCCGCTTCCACGGTACTGTTGCTGCATCCCGGGACCACCGACACCCGCCTTTCCCAACCCTTTCAGGGCAATGTGGCGCCAGGAAAACTGTTCTCGCCGGCGTTTGCGGCGACATGCATTCTAGCGCTGGTGAGCCGACACGGCCCGGAACAGAGCGGTACATTCTGGGCGTGGGACGGGACACCGATTGCCTGGTGACTCCAGAGCCAGCCTGGATTCCCCTCTCAGCTGAATACCCAGAGCACGCGGGTGAGCTTGTCTGTCAGGTTGGCGTAACGAAAGCTCGCGTGGGGTTGCAGCTGAAAACTGTCATTGGCGCGCAGCGTTACCGGCTCGCCGCCATCCAGCCAGACGGTCAGTTCGCCTTCGAGCACGAAGCAGCCCTGCTCCGAGCTGTCGTCCAGGTACTCCTCGCCACTGCTGGCCCCCGGCTCCAGGTGGCTGTCGAGCATGGAGAACGCGCCCGTTATCGTGGGGGATGCCAGCACATCGGTGATGCCACCGGCCAGGTGAAGGGTACGACGCTCGTGAGGGCGGGTGACCCACTCGAGCTCGCGGGGCTGGTCCAGCTTGTAGAAATAGGCCGTGGAGACGCCGAGCTCTTCGCTGATAGCCGTGAGGTCGGCCACGGTTGGGCGGGATACGCCCCGTTCGACCTGGGACAGAAAGCCCACCGAACGGCCGATGCGCTGCGCCAGTTCGCCCAGTGTCAGGCCCTTGAACTTGCGCAGGTCGCGAATCAGTACGGCCAGGCCTTCGATCTCTTCGTGCACTTTCATGATTGAATCGCGACTTTCGGATGGGAAAAATTGATGCCCTGAAAAGTACATGATTCATTTCACAAAGCAAGATGCTTCATGGCGATCTTGGGGCTGCTTTGCAGCCCTTCGCGGGCACGCCCGCTCCCACAGAGATCGCGCTTCTCCTGAACCCGGCGCCGAACCTGTGGGAGCGGGCGTGCCCGCGAAGGGTCGCAAAGCGGCCCCAAACAATTCAACTGACTGGCAGCAGTCCCAGGGCTCCTCCCTTAACGAACAGCCTCGTACGTCAAGTCCAGGCACTTGCGGGCTTTTTCCACCAGTTCGTCGATCTCCTCGATGCTGATAACCAGCGGCGGCGCGATGATCATGGTGTCGCCCACGGCACGCATGATCAGGCCGTTGTCGAAGCAGTGCTGGCGACAGATCATGCCGACACCTTTGCCTTCATAGCGCGCGCGGGTGGCCTTGTCCTTCACCAGCTCGATCGCACCGAGCATGCCCAGGCCGCGTACCTCGCCTACCAGCGGGTGGTCAGCCAGCTCGCGCAGGCGTTGTTGCAGGTAAGGCGCGGTCTTGTCGTGCACCTGCTCGATGATCTTTTCGTCACGCAGGATCCGCAGGTTCTCAAGGCCGACCGCAGCCGCCACCGGGTGGCCGGAATAGGTGAAGCCGTGGTTGAAGTCGCCGCCTTCGCTGATGACTTTGGCCACTTCATCTCGCACGATCACGCCGCCCATGGGGATATAGCCGGAGGTAAGGCCCTTGGCGATGGTCATCAGGTCGGGCTTGAGGTCGTAGTAGTCGCTACCGAACCACTCGCCTGTACGGCCGAAGCCACAGATCACTTCGTCAGCGACGAAGAGGATGTCGTACCTGGCCAGGATCTCCTTCACCTTCGGCCAGTAGGTCTGCGGTGGAATGATCACCCCGCCAGCGCCCTGGATCGGTTCGGCGATGAAGGCGGCAACGTTGTCCACGCCAACTTCGAGGATCTTTTTCTCCAGCTGTTCGGCCGCCCACACGCCGAAGTCGGCCTCGGTCATGTCGCCGCCTTCGCCATACCAGTATGGCTGCGGGATATGCACGATATCCGGGATCAGCCCGCCCTGCTGGTGCATGCCGCTCATGCCGCCCAGGCCCGCGCCGGCCACGGTGGAGCCGTGGTAACCGTTGATGCGGCCGATGATGACCTTCTTGTTCTTCTGGCCCTTGAGCGCCCAGTAATGGCGGACCATGCGCAGCACGGTGTCGTTGCCTTCGGAGCCAGAGCCGGTGAAGAACACGTGAGTCATGCCTTGCGGGGCCACATCGGCGATCGCCTTGGCCAGTTCCAGCGCGGGCGGGTGCGCGGTCTGGAAGAACAGGTTGTAGTACGGCAGCTGCTTCATCTGCTGGCTGGCGACGTCGGCCAACTCATCGCGCCCATAGCCCACCGCCACACACCACAGGCCCGCCATGCCATCGAGAATCTTGTGGCCCTCGCTGTCCCAGAGGTACACACCTTTGGCCGAGGTGATGATGCGCGGGCCTTTCTCGGCCAGCTGCCGAACATCGCTGAACGGGGCCAGGTGGTGGTCGCGGCTCATGGCTTGCCAGGCAAGGGTCTGCGAATTCTGCTCACTCATTGACTTCACTCCATCAAGTTGCGCAGCCGTGCTGCGCAGGTACTTTTTTTTGTAATTGGGAAAAATCGCTGTCAGGCGGTCTTCAACAGCATCTGGCGCAGTACCGAGCGATGCCGGCAGGCCTTGCCAAAGGACTGGAAGATGGTCAGGTAATGCGGGTTGTCCATGACCTGGTACTCGGGGTGCCATTGCACGGCCAGGGCAAAGCCTTTGCTGTTCTCGACCGAAACAGCTTCCACCAGGCCATCAGGTGCCAGCGCCTCCACCCTCAGCCCGGGGGCCAGTACATCGATGCCCTGGCCGTGGATGGAATTGACATCGATAACCGCCGGCAAACCCATGCGGTCGAGCATGCCGCCGGGCTCTATATGCAGGGCGTGACGCGGGCCGTATTGCTTTTCGATGGGCTCACCCTTGCTTTCGCGGTGGTCCATGAACATGCCGGTCTCATGCACTTTCTGGTGCAAGGTGCCACCGAGCGCCACGTTCATTTCCTGGAAACCACGGCAGATGCCCAGCACCGGCACTCCGGCGGCGATGGCCGCACGCATCAGTGGCAGTGTGGTGGCATCACGCAGCGGATCGTGATGGGTGCCCGCTGCACTGGCCGGTCCGTTGTAGTGGAACGGTTCGATGTTGGACGGCGAACCGGTGAAGATCAGCCCATCCACCACGTCGAGAATATCGGCGCTGTCCATCAGGTCTGCGAGGCTGGGTATCACGATGGGCAGCCCACACGCTGCCTTGGCCGCCGCGCGCGCGTACTTCTCGCTGATGGTCTGGGTTGCATGCAGCTCGATCATGCTGGTGCATGCGGTAATGCCGATAACGGGCACACGTGGCATATCTTCCTCCGGCAAATCCATATTGCGCGTTGTATTGAAACGGTAGAAAGGCAGGGTGCAGCGGCGCTGCCCCGACCCCGGCACCTATAGGAACCAGCGGTATTCGCGGGCATCGATGTGGCGCATGAAGTCCAGTTGCTCCTGGTATTTGTTTTCGCAGTAGACCATCACGAATTCACTGCCCAGGCCCGCGTTGACCTCCGGGTGGTGACGCATGGCGGCCAGGGCACTGAAGGCATCCTTGGGGAACTCGATGCCGCTCTGGCGGTTGTCGTTCAGCGGGGCAATGGGCTCGACGCCACGTTCCAGGCCATGCTCCATCCCGGTCAGGATGGCCGCCAGCACCAGGTACGGGTTGGCATCGGCCCCAGCGAGGCGGTGTTCGATGCGCAGGTTGCGGGGGTCGGACTCGGGGATGCGAATACACGCATCGCGATCTTCGAAACCCCAGCTGGCCTTGCTCGCCGCGTTGACCATGGCACCGTAACGGCGGTAGGCATTGTGGTTCGGGGCGAAGATCGGCATGCAGTGGGGCAGCAACTCCAGGCACCCTGCCACCGCATGGCGCAGCTTGCGCTGGTCATCGCCGGCGAGGATGTTGTTGCCGGCGTTGTCGTACAGGCTGACGTGCACGTGCATGCCGCTGCCCGGCGCGTCGAGGTACGGCTTGCTCATGAAGCTGGCTCGGTAGCCGTGCTTCATCGCGATACTGCGGGTACTGCGGCAGAACAGCGCCGACCAGTCCGCCGCGCTCATGGCATCGTCGCTGTGCGAGAAGTTGATCTCGAACTGGCCTGGGCCCAGCTCCGCGGTGATGACGTTCGCCGGCACGCCTTGCTCGTTGGCACCATCGACCATCTCGTGCAGCACCGGTGCAAAGCGCGACAGCCGCTCGATGTGCATGTTCGGCTGGTCGTCGTGGTCGTCGGTCGCCTTGTCGCGTGGGTACTGTGGCAGGCCGTTATCGAGCTTGCGGTCGAACAGGTAGAACTCCAGCTCGAAGGCCACCACCGGGCGAATGCCGCGCCTGGCCAGGCGCTGGATCACCCGGGCCAGCACTTCACGGGGCTCGAACTCGATGGGGTTGGCGGTGCCGTCAGAGGTGATGAGCATCTGCGCGATCGGTTCCTTTTCCCAGCGCACCGGCCTTAGGGTACCCGGCACCAGGCGGCGGGCGGCATCCGGGTCGCCATCGGCGAAGCAGTAGTCACCGATTGGATAGAGCCCCCCCTGGGTGCCCAGCAACACGCAGTTCTGCGGCAACTTCAGCGGCGCGCCGGCTGCGACTTTTTCCAGCATGTCCATGGGGTAGCGCTTGCCGTAGAAGTGCCCGGGAATATCCAGCGCAATCAGGTCGACATAACGTATTTCTGGGTGTTTCGCTCGGAACGAGCGCACTTCAGTCAGCAGATCCGGAAAGACGACACTCATCTTCTTGTCCTTGTGAGGTGAACGAATTCAGTTGAAGACCCAGAGCACGCGGGTGGTTTTTTCCGTCAGGTTGGCGTAACGGAACTGCGCGTGGGGGTGCAGCTGGAAGCAGTCGTTGGCCTGCAGGGTCACGGCGTCGCCGTGGTCCAGCCAGACCGTGAGTTCGCCTTCGAGCACGAAACAGCCCTGCTCGGAACGGTCAGTCAGGTACAGCTCGCCACTGCTGGCGCCTGGCTCGAGATGGCTGTCGAGCATGGAGAACGCGCCGCCGATGGTGGGCGAAGCCAGCACATCGGTGATGCCCGACTCGAGGTACAGCGTGCGCCGCTCGTGGGGGCGCGTGACCCAGCTGACGCTGCGGGGCTTGCTCAGGTTGTAGAAGTACGCGGTGGATACGCCGAGCGCTTCACTGATGGCGGTGAGATCGGCCACGGTAGGGCGCGAAACACCGCGCTCGACCTGGGACAAGAAGCCCACCGAGCGGTTGATGCGCTCGGCCAGTTCGCCCAGGGTCAGGTTCTTGAATTTGCGCAGGTCGTGAATAAGGATCGCGAGGGCTTCAACCTCTTCGTGCATCTTCATCGTTTGAGACTGCCGTGAAATTTTTAGAGTTATTTTTCATGAAAAATTACATGAAAAATTTCACGAGTCAAGCCGAAGCTGAAAATGGGAAGCCGCGAAGGGAGGTATGGGGGGCAACAAGTAGCGAAGAGGCGTAACGAGAAAAGTACCTTGAAGCCCTCAGGAAGCGAGGGCCTGCGAACGCTGCCGTACCGGCATTTCATAGCGGTGCGGTTGCTGCCAGGCCAGCTGTGCCTGGACATCGACCGCCGCATCCATCACTTTCTGCGCCCAGTTCTCATCCTTGGGGCACACCACCACCACGCGAAAACCGTGGTCGACGCCTTCCAGCCGCACGCCCTCGGAATCATCGACATGCAGGTCGATATCGAAGGCCGACGGCAACTTGGAAGGCGCATTCTCAAGCCCGTTCACGGCCAGGATATGCTGGTGCCGGTCACTGTTGACCACGCCATCGACCCGGATACCGTAGAGCATCAGCCAACGGCGTATGTAGGACGGTGTGCGCCCCGACGAGGTGTAGATCCAGATGCTGCAGCCCTGGCGGCGCAGGTCGCGGATCAGCGAGCGCGTGCCACTGCGCAGGGGTTCACCCAACCAGCGGTGGATGAACGCCGGCAGCTTGCTGTCCTCGGCGGCGGCATGGTCGGCCTGGCAGGCGAGCGTGTCGTCGATATCGAACGAAATGCGTATCTGCGGGCGGTTGAACGTGCGCTCGATGGCTTGCCGCCCGCGTTGGAACAGAGAAGAGCTTTGCATCAGCGGCACCTCTCGCGCGCAGGCATGGATGTGACGCCCAGGAAGAACTTGCCGGGCTCAGGCGCGTGCGCTTCAAGGAAAGCTGCATACTTTTTCTTGATCTTGGGTAGTTCGTACAAAGCCTTGACACCATGCTTGGCAGAGTTGCGTATGACCGAGGATGGGTTGAAGTAACCCTCGGCATTGTCCAGCGACAACACGAATGGCGGTAACCCCGCGCGCATCAGCAGGTAGCTGACAATGAGCGACCCTGTGCGGTTGTTGCCTTCGATGAACAGCTGCGGCTTGCTCAGAATTCGAACGTAGACACCCGCCGCGCGCTTCCAGATCGAATCGCTGCCATACGAGCAATACCAGTTGTAGAGGTCCTTGATGCCGCCCTCCACGTTGTTGAAAAAGTGCGCCTCGGTCGCCGCCAGGTGCGGGGCAAACTCCAGCCTGCGTGCCGGGTCGCTGCCGCACAGCACGGTGGCATTGATCTCCAGCATCAGGTTCAGTTGCTGAAGGTCGAAAAGGTCGACACCCCGGGCGACATAGTCGTCAATCAGGGCATAGCCTTCAACCACATTCAGCAGCACCTCGTCGGTAAACGGATCGCGCGGTTCGGTGAAATGCTGGCTGAGTTCGGCAAAGCGGGCCTGCACCTCACGCAGTGCGCGCTCTACCGCTGGCAGATCAAGACGACGCGTCGCTGGCATTGGAAATCCCTGGTAACACTTGACGGAAGGTAATGCGGCCGGGTGTTGCAGCCTTCCTGACTGCAACACCCGGCCACCTTGGCACGTGCGGCCTCAGCTGAACTTGCCGCTGATGTAGTCAGCAGTCAGCTGCTCACGCGGGTTCTGGAAAATCTGCGTGGTCGGGCCCATCTCGACCAGGTAACCGGTACGGGTGCCCTTGGAGATATCGACCGAGAAGAACGCGGTGGTGTCGGCCACACGAATCGCCTGCTGCATGTTGTGGGTCACCAGGGCGATGGTGTAGTCCTTCTTCAACTCGACCATCAGCTCCTCCACCCGGCGGGTGGCAATCGGGTCGAGTGCCGAGCAGGGTTCGTCCAGCAGCAGCACTTCCGGCTCGGTGGCGATGGCGCGGGCGATGCACAGACGCTGTTGCTGGCCACCGGACAGGGCCAGGCCGCTGACCTTGAGCTTGTCCTTCACCTCGTCCCACAGCGCGGCGCCCTGCAGCGCGTGCTTGACGCGGTCACCGATATCGCCCTTGTAGCGGTTCAGGCGCAGGCCGAAGGCGACGTTGTCGAAGATGCTCATGGAGAACGGGTTGGGCTGCTGGAACACCATGCCGATGTAGCGGCGCACCACCACAGGGTCGACGCCCTTGCCGTAGACGTCCTGGCCCAGGAAGTGCACATGGCCTTCGAAACGGAAGCCCTTCACCAGGTCATTCATGCGGTTGAGGCTACGCAGGACGGTACTCTTGCCGCAGCCAGACGGCCCGATGAAACCGGTGATCTCGTTCTTCCTGATCGGCACATGGCTGTCGCGAACGGCCATGAAATTGCCGTAGAAGATCTTGTCCAGCTTGCAGTCCATGACGATGGGGGCTTCGCTGACCACGGGAGCGGCTTTTGGCGCAGTGGATACGTTCAAGGTCGGATGCTCCCTTTCTCAATACTTGGGCTTGCCGAATACTCGGCTCAGAATGTTGATTACCAGCACGATCATCACCAGTACCAGCGAGGCCGCCCAGGCGAGCTCGAGCTGGTTGTCGAATGGCATGCCGGAGAAGTTGTAGATCAGTACGGCCAGCGAGGCCGTCGGGTTCATGACCGCCAGATCACCGTCATGCAGGATCCAGTAGTTGCTGAACAGCGCGGTGAACAGCAGCGGCGCGGTCTCGCCGGCGGCACGGGCCACGGCCAGCATGACGCCGGTCAGGATGGCCGGCAGGCCGGTGGGCAGGACGATTTTCCAGATCACCTGGGCACGGGTGCAGCCCATGCCGTAGGCCGCATCCTTCATGATCTTGGGCACCATCTTCATCGACTCTTCAGCGGTCAGCACGACGATGGGCAGCATCAGTACCGCCAGGGCCACACCACCTGCCGGCGCGGAGTAGGTGCCGGTGGTCATCACCACCAGGGCATAGGCGAATACGCCAGCCAGGATCGACGGCAGGCCGGTGAGCATCTTGGCGGCAAAGCGCGCGGTGTTGGCCAGCTTGCTGTCCGGGCCGAGTTCGGCCAGGAACACCGCGGCCAGGATACCGACCGGGACGGCGATGGCAGCAGCAATGCCGACCATAACGAAAGTACCGGCCATGGCGTTGCCAAAGCCCCCGCCCATCTCGAAACCGGTGGGTGGCAGCTCGGTGAACACCTCCAGGTTGAGGCGTGCGCCACCGCGAGTGATCAGCATGTACAGCACGGAGATCAGCGGCACGCTGGCCACCAGTGCCGCGAACCATGCCAGCGTGGTCAACAACAGGCTGCGCAGGGAACGGCCTTCCAGCTTGCGCTGCAGGCTGGGCAACGCGTTTGCAGGGGTGGTGAGGTTGGTCATCATTTGTTACCCCGCTGGGCGTAGAGCATGATCATCGAGCCGAGCACGTTCACCAGCAGGGTGATGAACATCAGCACCAGTGCGGCGTACATCAGTACCTCGACCTCGTTCGGGCCGGCCTCCGGGAAGTTCAGGGCCAGCAAGGCCGCCAGCGTGTTGGCCGGGGCGAACAGGGACAGGGAAATGTTGTTGGCATTGCCCACCAGCATGGCCAGCGCCATGGTTTCACCCAGCGCACGGCCCAGGCCGAGTACCAGCGAACCAAAGATACCGGTGGCTGCCGATGGCACCATTACCTTGAGAATGGCCTCCCAGTGGGTGGCGCCCAGGCCGTAGGCGGCCTGCTTGGTCTTCATCGGCACGCTGGTCAGGGCGTCCTGCGAAACGGCGGCGATGGTCGGCAGAATCATGATCGCCAGCACCAGCGCGGCAGGCAGCAGCCCTGGGCCGCTCAGGGAAGTACCAAAAAAGGGAATCCAGCCCAGCTCGCTGTTCAGCCAGGTGGTCAGCGGGCGAATGGCCGGGATGACCACATAGATCCCCCACAGGCCGTAGACGACGCTGGGGATGGCAGCGAGCAGCTCGACGATGGTGCGGAACACCGCCGCCAGCCGGGCCGGGAGGAAGTCCTGGGTCAGGAAGATAGCCATGCTGACGCCGAAGAAACCGGCGATCAACAGGGCGATAAGGGCGCTGTAGAGCGTGCCCCAGATCGCTGGCAGAATACCGTACTTGCCTTGGTTGACGTCCCAGACACTGCCGAACAGCACGTCAAAACCGTGCTTCTCGATGCCTGGCAGTGCCTTGCGGCCCACTTCGTAGACCAGCGCGAAGACCAGCGCCAGCACCAGCACCACACCGATGCGTGCAAGCGCACGGAAGGTGCGATCAACCAGGAAGTCTTTCGCAGACGGTGGCTGGCACGCGGAGTCGGGGTTAGCCGGGATGGCAAAAGGAGTGTTCATGGGCAAGTTCCGGGACAGAGAGCAAACACACCCGGCATGGCCGCCAGACCACACCGGGAGCGCCTGGACGTGTTACTGAATGTTGGCCGACGCTTTGCGTACCTGATCGACAACCGACGCTGGCAGCGGGATGTAGCCCATCGAGTCGGCGATCTTCTGGCCTTCGGTCAGGCTGTATTCGACCATTTCACGCATGGCCTTGGCCTTGGCCGGGTTACCGTTGTCCTTGCGGAAGATCATCCAGGTGTAGGAGGTGATCGGGTAGGACTTGGCACCGTCCGGGTCAGGCAGCCAGGCCACCAGGTTCTCCGGCATCTTCACCGCAGCCAGCGCCTCGGCACCGCTCTCGGCGTTCGGCACGACGTATTGGCCGGCCTTGTTCTGCAGTTGGGCGAAGTCGACCTTGGCCAGCTTGGCGAAGCCGTATTCGATGTAGCCGATGGCGCCTGGGGTCTGGCGGACGGTGGCGGTTACGCCATCGTTCTTCGGCGACTTGATGAACTTGTCGCTGGCCGGCCAGTTGACGGTGTTGCCTTCACCCAGCGCTTGCTTGAAGTCAGCGTTGATGGCCGACAGGTGCTTGGTGAATACCGCAGTGGTGCCGCTGGAGTCGGCACGCACGACCACGGTGATCGGGGTGGCGGGCAGTTTCAGCTCAGGGTTGGCCGCGACGATCTGCGGGTCGTTCCACTGGGTGATCTTGCCGAGGAAGATGTTGGAGTACACATCGCGTGGCAGCTTCAGCCCTTTGGGGTTGCCTGGCAGGTTGTAAGCCAGGACGATTTCACCGGCGGTCATTGGCAGCAACTGCACGCCTTCGCCGACCTTGGCGATTTCTTCGGCTTTCATTGCCGAGTCGCTGGCGGCAAAGTCGACGGTCTTGTTCAGAAAGTCCTGAACACCCGCCCCGCTCCCCTTGGACTGGTAGTCAACGGTGACACCGTCGGTTTCCTTGCTGAAGGCCTTGAACCAGGTCAGGTAGATCGGTGCCGGGAAACTTGCGCCGGAACCGGTCAGGCGGATGTTCTCTGCGGCAAAGGATGCCGAAGTGGCGCAAAGAGAAACGGCAACGGCGAGTGCAGCAGATTTCATCAGGCGTATCATCGAAAAGCGCTCCGTGTGATGGCCGGCACACTTTGCAGCAGCAATGTTACAGCTTTGTGACCGATGAATGGCAGGCCGCACGGTAGAGCCGTCTGGCGGCGCCATCACGGCAACATCAGGGGCCAGAGCCCTGGAGTGGTTCCTGTCTCAACCCTACGGCTTCGATGTGTCGGTTGAATGACTGCTTCCGTCAGGCAGCAGGCTTCGTGGCGCCGCTGGTCGATTACCGGGCACTCGGGCGTTGCCGCGGCATTCAACCGCTCATGTAAACCAGACGGGAGTGAGTGCCATGCCACGCGGCGACAAGGACAAATACACCGACATGCAGAAGCGCAAGGCCGAACACATCGAGGAAAGCTACGAGCAAAAAGGCGTGCCCAAAGAGCAGGCCGAAGCGCGTGCCTGGGCCACCGTGAACAAACAGTCCGGTGGAGGCGAGAAGAAAGGTGGCTCGGGTAAGGCTACATCCTCCAGCGAGAAGAAAACTGCCCGCTCGGACTCGGCCAAACGGGCGGCGAAGTCGCGCCAAGGTCATTCCCGCACATCGGGCAGCTCCCTGGAAACCCAGAGCAAGCAAAGCCTGATGAAGGAAGCGCGCAGCAAAAACATCAAAGGGCGCTCCACCATGACCAAGGCACAGTTGGTGGAAGCGCTCAAGCACGCATGACCGCAAGCCCTGAACCGGGCGCAATCCCTGTGGGAGCGGGCGTGCCCGCGAAGAACGCAATGTGATGCATGGCACCGGCTACGCCGGTGTCCGCCACAGCATCAACCATTCCCGGCGATATCCGCCGTGTCGGCATCCCGGCAACTGTTGCGGGATGCGCATACGAATTCCGCCTCGGCACGTGTGGGGTAGTTGAGGGTCAGGCGCAGCTTTTCCTGTGTGTCATAAAGGTCATAGCCCTCCCCTAACGTTGCGGGAAAGCCAAGACTACGCGGGTAAATCTCTTTCTTGAGCGGCACAGCGGGAACCACAACAAAGCGCGTCTGCATGATCATCCCCCTCCCGGCAGTCTCTTAGTATTAGTACTGCTACGGGAAAGCATCAAGTTGACTCATGTAAACAATCGCAATAGCCCTGCGAGCCTATCAGCCGAAGTGCTCCCTTGACGCACGTCAAGCCGCTGGGCCGGGTTCGCGCGACGATGGCTGTCAGCAAGGAACGAATCGAAAACCGCCATGCGCATTGTGCTCAAGGCCATCGCCATCGAGCACTGTGCGCGGCCTTGGATAAGGAGTCCCACATGAGCCACCTGAACCACGTACTGGTAGCAACCGACCTGTCCACCTCCGCCCGCAACGCGGCAGAGCGCGCTGCGCACCTGAGCAAGGCGCAGCAGGCATCGCTGGACCTGCTGTACGTTGCCAACCCGGCCCCCTTCGAGCGCTTGAAGCAGCTGGTCGCACCTGGTGATGATCTGCTGAAGCGCGTGCTGGATACCGCTGGCGAAAAAATCCGCGCACTGGCTGCAATGCTGTTCCAGCGCCATGACATCGCCGCTGGCGTGCAGGTAGCGCATGGCTCGGTGACCACGGAGATCACCCGTGTGGTGCAGGATAAACGCAGCGACCTGCTGGTATGCGGGGCGAAGGGCCAGAGCGTCGCGCGGCGCCTGCTGCTGGGCTCCACGGTGCAGAAGATGCTGAACCGCATGCCCTGCCCTTTGCTGGTGGTCAAGCAGGCGCCACGCGATGCCTACCGGACCTTGCTGGTTGCAGTTGATTTTTCGCCTTCGTCACTGCGCTCCATCGAACTGGCAAAAGCCATTGCCCCACAGGCCGAGATCATTCTGTTGCATGTTTACGAAGCACCGTTCGAAGGCAGCATGCGTTTCGCCCACATCGACCATGACACCCTTGCACACTACCGCAATGTCATCCGCAAGGATGCGGTCCAGCAGCTCGCGGCCTTGAGCGAAACCGCCGGAGTGGCAGATGCTCGGCAAATCGTGGTGCATGGCGACCCTGCCTGGCGGATTGCCGAGCAGGAACAAGAGCTGGAATGCGACCTGATCGTGGTTGGCAAGCAAGGGGAAAGCGCGCTTGAAGAGCTGCTGATAGGCAGCGTCACCAAGCATGTGCTGAACGAATCCCAGTGCGATGTGCTGGTATCGCCATAAGATGCATGTGATGTGGAGGACACGTGCCTGTCCTTCGCGGACAAGCGACTCATTGGTTAAGTGAGGTTTTGTAGGAGCAGCCTTG